>CAZXZF010000089.1:0-9605 GCA_964645095.1 uncultured Desulfocurvus sp.
CCAAGAAGGTCGCCCGCGTGGCCCTGCAGAACGCCGCCTCCGTGGCCAGCCTGCTGTTGACCACCGAGTGCGCCGTGGCCGACAAGGTCGAGGAAAAGGGCGAGAAGAAATAGCTCGAACCGCAAGCAGCAAGAACACCAAGGCCGGGCAGCAATGCCCGGCCTTTTTTCATGCGCGCGCGGGGGGCTGGGGTCTGTTTCCAAAAGACGGTTTTTGTTCCCTGGCGAGGAGAGAACCGATTTCGGGCCAGGGAGTGTACTCATGCGGTACAGCCCTGGACCAGAATCGGGGAGTGACGACGTCCAGCGGGCAAAGGACGCTTTTAGAAACAGGTCCTAAAGTCCTCGGCCAAAACACCGATACATCCGGCAACAGAGCTGCCCGCCATGGCGGCAATGGGCTCCGGTCGTCTAGGGAGGGGACCGGAGCCCTTTTCCATTCAGTCCTTGCCGCCGGTCCCAAATGTGGTAAGCATGGATTGCATCCAAGATTCCGAGCAAGGAGCAGCCACATGCCCTACTTCCAATGGAACGATTCCCTCCTGACGGGCATAAAGACCATCGACGACCAGCACAGGCAACTGGTGGACATGGTCAACGCCCTGCACGACGCCGTGGAACAGTCCGGCCGGCACTGCCCGGCCCCGGAGCTGGTGGCCCGGCTCAAAGCCTATGCGGCGGAGCACTTCCACGTCGAAGAGGGCTACATGCAGGCCTTCGCCTACCCGGAGTTCGAGGCGCACATGAAGGAGCACCAGTCCTTTGCCGACGCGGTGCAGACCTTCGAGGACAACTGCGCAAGCGACAGCGCCAACGCCCCAGAGGTGCTGGACTTCCTCAAGCGATGGCTCTCCGAGCACATCACCGGCGTGGACGTGAAGATGGGCCGGTTCCTGGAAGACTACCTCTAGCAGCGGCGGGGACAATCCATGCGGCATTTCGACGCCCCGGAGCTGCTGCGCTCCTTTTTCCGGCGCAGCCTCCTGCTCACCCTCTGCTTCGCGGTGCTCCTGGCCGTGTCCCTGCCCCTGCTCCGGCACGCGCACGCCATCGCCGAGTACAAGCAGGACTCCCTTGAGATCGCGCGAAAGTTTCTGGAACGGGAGCTCAACTTCGACCTGCGCGAGATGCTGACCCGGAAAAACGACCCGCTCGTCGAGCGCATCAACGTATTCATGGAGTACAGCAACCTGGTGGAGTTCCGCATCTGGGACCGTGGCGCAACCGTGGTCTACTCCTTCGCCGACCCGGAAATCGTCGGCAAACGCTTCCCAGGCGACCACGAACTGCTGGAGGCCATGGCGACAGGCCTGCCCAGCACGGAGATCGACGAGGCCAAGAAGCTGGAGAACCTTTCCCTGCGCGAGCATGGGGTGCTCCTTGAGATGTACGTCCCGGTGTTCTCAGGGGGCCGCGTCGTGGGCGCGGTGGAGTTGTACCGCAAGGTGCCGCAGATCAGCATCCTGAGCGCACAGAACCTCGTCTACGCCATGGCCGCGCTCATGCTGCCCCTGCTTCTGCATGTCTTCTTCTACGGCCAGTTCAAGCTGGCCTCGCTCAAGCTCGTGCACTCCGGAGTCCAACTGCAGCAGGCCTACACCTCCCTGGTCAAGACCTCGCTGGACTCCATCCGCAGCCTGGTCAAGGCCCTTGAGATCCGGGACACGGTGACCCAGGAGCATTCCGAGCAGGTGGTGGCCCTGGCGGTCCTCTTGGGCCAACAGCTGCGGCTCAAGCCCGACGACATGGCGCGGCTGGTCATCGGCGCATACCTGCACGACGTGGGCAAGATCGGCGTGCCTGACGACATCCTGCTCAAGCCCGGCCCGCTGACCGCGCAGGAACGCGCGATCATGGAGACCCACGTGACCAAGGGCCGGGAAATCGTGCAGGAGGTCGAGTTTTTGTGCCTGGGCGTGGACGTGGTGCAGTACCACCACGAGCGCTGGGACGGCGCCGGCTACGCCCAGGGACTGGCCGGGGAGGCCATCCCCATGACGGCGCGCATCTTTGCCCTGGTGGACGTGTTCGACGCGCTCATGAGCAAGCGGCCCTACAAGGACCCCTTCAGCTTCAAGGAGTCCCGGGACATCATCCGCCAGGGCGGCGGGTCGCTGTTCGACCCCGCGGTGGTGGAGGTCTTCCTGGCCCTGGGCGAGCGCGAGCTCCACGACCTGCGCAGCGAGGTCCAGCGCCAGGGCATCCACAACCTCGTGCACCAGGCCACAGGCGCGATCTTCGACTCGCCCATCGACTCGCGCATCCTGAGCCCGTGCAGGCGAGAGGACCTCTAAGGCCTCCAGCCCTGCCCTCCCAGACCATTTTGCCCAGGGCAGACCGGCGGAGTATGCGCCAGCGCCTGCGCCACGTGTTGGCAACACGGCCCCTGTCCGCTGGACATCCCTGCGCGCTTTTTTTAAGGAGTCCGATGTCCCGCAAGTTGCCCCACACGCCCAAACACCACGGCGCCCCGTCCGCAGCTCTGCCCAAGGGCTGGCTGGAGCTTTGCGCGAGCGCCCCGGCGCTCTGCCTGATGGCCGTGGGCCTGGCCCTGGCCCTCTATTGGCGCACGCTGGGGTATGAGTTCATCGACCTGGACGACACGTTCTACGTGCTCACCAACCCCCAGGTGCTGGGCGGACTCACCTGGGCGTCCGTGCGCTGCGCCTTCGTGGATATGTCCAGCACGTTCACCTACTGGCACCCCCTGACCTGGCTGTCGCTGATGCTCGACGCGACCCTGTACGGACAGTGGGCGGGCGGCTACCACGCCACGGGCTTTCTGCTGCATGCCCTGAACGTGGCCCTGGTGTTCCGGCTCATGCGCGCCATCACGGCGGACAAATGGTCGGCCTTTGCCGTGGCCGCCATCTTCGCCGTGCATCCGGTGCACCTGGAGTCCGTGGTCTGGATCACGGAGCGCAAGGACGTGCTGTTCCTGTTCTGGGGGCTCTTGGCCCTCAACAGCTACCTGGCCTGGGCGCGGAGCCGGAGGCCCCTCGCGCTGGCGGCCTTTTACTGCTGCTACGCGCTCAGCCTCATGTCCAAGCCGGTGCTCGTGGTTCTCCCCGGCCTGCTCCTGCTGCTTGATTACTGGCCCCTTGGGCGCTTCAGCCCCTACGACCTGTTCCGGCCAGCCGGGCCTGGCCCCGCTTTCAGCGCGCGCCTGCGCACCCTCTGGCCGCTATTGCGGGAGAAGCTGCCCATGCTGGCCCTGGCGCTTTGCTCCGTCCTGATCACCGTCAACTCCCACCCCAAGACCTTTGACCTCGTGCTGCTGGATTCTGCGGCACGCTACGGAAACGCCTTCCTGGCCTTGTCCAAGTATGTGTGGAAGCTCCTGGTTCCAACGGACCTCGCCATTCTCTATCCGTTCCCGGTGCCCCTGCCCACATGGCCGCTGGTGCTGTCCATCTTGGCCTTCTGCGCGGTCTTGCCACTTGTCCTCTGGAAGGCCAAACGCCACCCCTGGCTGCTTCTGGGCCTGGGCTGGTTTCTCTTGGGCTTCCTGCCCACCATCGTGACCCCGAAAGTGGGCATGCATCTCGCCCTGGCCGACAGAGCCGCCTACTTCCCCTATGTCGGCGGCTATCTCGTTGTTGTGCTGGGGGCCAGGGAGGTGGCCTCACGCCTCATCGCGGACAGGCAGAAGCTCAACCGCATCCTTGCCCTGTGCCTTGTGGCGCTTCTGGGCTGGTACTGGTCCCAGGCGACCTTTGCCATCGGGTTCTGGCGCAACAAGTACACCATCTACGAGCGGGCCATCGAGGTGACGCCGGGCCACCACATTTTGTACAACAACTACGGCAAGATACTCTTGGACAGGCAGGACTTCGCCGCAGCTGAAACGTACGTGCTGAAAGCCCTGGCCCTGCAGCCAAGCTTCAACCTCGCCCTGGGGAACCTCGGCAACGTCTACATGGCCACCGGGCGCTTCGAGCAGGCCATCGCGATGTTCCGGCGCGCCCTGGCCGCAGACCCGAACAGTGCCAACAACGGCAACTACCACTTCGACATGGCCCGGTGCCTCGCCCAAGTGGCCCGCTACGACGAGGCGGAGCAGCACTATCTCCAGGCCCTGGCCAGCCAGCCCAACGACCCGGAAGCCCACAACGACCTGGGCAACATCGCCCTGCTCCGGGGCGACCTGCGCCGCGCCGGGGAGCACTTTGCCCAGGCCGTGGCCCTGGACCCGGACTACCGGGTGGCCAGGGAGAATCTGGCGCGCGTGCAGCGGGCGCTGGCAGGCGGCAGGCAGTAGGCGCGGCTGCGGCCCACAGGATGTGGAGCGCCCCCCTGGCGGCCCCTTGGCCAAAACAAGAAGCCCCCGGCGTTTCCACCGGGGGCTTTGTCCTTCGTCGTGCGGGCGGGTCGGCTACAGCTGTTCGCCCAGGGCCGCAGCCAGGCCGGGGATGGTGTAGTCCTCGGGCTGGATGTGCGGGGTGAACCCATAGCGCGAGAGCGTCTTGGCCGTGACCGGGCCGATGCAGGCGATTCGCACGTCCGGGTGTGCGCGCAGGGTGTCCGGCGAGAGCAGCGTGAAGAAGTTCTCCACGGTGCTGGAGCTGGTGAAGGTCAGGGCCTGGATCTTGCCCTTTTCAAGCGCCTCCACGATCTCCGAGGAGTCGGCCTGGGTCAGCCTGGTCTCGTACACCGGCAGCACGCGAACATTGGCCCCGGCCTTGGCCAGCTCCTCGGGCAGCACCTCGCGGGCTACCTTGGCCCGGGGAATGAGCACGTTCTTGCCCGCGATGCCGCGCTCCAAGAGCCCGGTGACGATCTCCTCGGCCACGTACCGGGGCGGCACAAAGTCCGGGGTCACGCCGCGCGCCTTCAGCTCGTCCGCCGTGGCCGGGCCAATGGCCGCCACGCTGATGCCGCCCAGCGTCCGGGTGTCCAGGCCGATCTCGGCCAGCTGCGCCCAGAAATGCTTCACGCCGTTGACCGAGGTGAACACCAGCCAGTCCACGGCGCCGAGGGTCAGGATGGCCTGCTCCACCTCGTCGTAGTCGTCCAGGGGCTCCACCGTGATGGTCGGGAATTCATACACGCAGGCGCCCATCTGCCGCAGCACGCCGGACAGGTCGCTGGCCTGCTCGCGCGCGCGGGTGACCACCACGCCCTTGCCCAAAAGCGGCTTCTTCTCGAACCAGGAGAGCTTGCTAGCGAGCGAGCACACGCCGCCCACGATGATGATGCTCGGTGCTGCGAACTTGCGGCGCTCGGCCTCGGCAGCCACGTTTTCGAGCGTGCTGACCATGGACTCCTGGTTGCAGCGCGTGCCCCAGCGGACCAGGGCCACAGGGGTGTCCTTGGACCGGCCCCCGGCCATGAGTTTGCCCGCGATCATGGGCAGGTTCTTGACGCCCATGTAGAAAACGAGCGTGCTGTTGCTGCCTGCGTAGACCTCCCAGTTGTGGCCGGATTCCTCCTTGGTCGGGTCCTCGTGGCCGGTGATGAAGCAGACGGACGTGGTGAAGTCGCGGTGGGTGACCGGGATGCCCGCATAGGCCGGGGCGGCCACGCCAGCGGTGACGCCGGGCACGACCTCAAAGGCGATGCCCTCGGCCACCAGCTCCTCGGCCTCCTCGCCGCCGCGCCCGAAGACGTACGGGTCGCCGCCCTTCAAGCGGGCCACGGACTTGCCGGCCTTGGCCTTGCCGATGATGAGCTGGTTGATCTGGTCCTGGGGCAGGGTATGGTCGCCGCCCTTCTTGCCGACGTAGATGATCTCGGCGTCGGCGCGCGCGTATTTCAGGAACTCGGCGTTGGCGAGGTAGTCGTAGACCACCACGTCGCAGGTCTCGATGAGCTCCTTGGCCTTGATGGTCAGCAAGCCCGGATCGCCGGGGCCTGCGCCGATGAGGTACACTGTGGACATCTGTTAGCTCCGGGCCTGGCTGGGCCGAATCATGTTCATGGCGCGCGAGTCGGCCAAAACCACCGAGGTCTCCACCTGCCGCGCCGGGATGTTCCAATAGATTCTGAGAAGTCTTTCCTTTTCCGCATGCGCGGTCAAGGTGAAGCCGTGCTTCTGGTAGAAGCCCACGGCCCAGGTGGCCGCAGCCCAGGTGCCCATGAGCAGGGGCCGCTGCGCAAGACGCACGAGATGCGTAAGCAACTGGCCGCCAATGCCCTGGCCGCGCTGCGTGGTGCGCACATAGGCGTGGCGGATGAGCGTGACGTTTCCGATGCCGCCCTCCGCACTGGTGACGGCGTTGTCGATATCCTGGATGCCCATGATGCCCACCAGCTCGCCGCCTGACTCGCCGGGAACCTCCGCGCCCCAGAACTGTACGCCCGCCGCGATCTCGCTGCGCAGCTCGGCCAGCGGCATGTACGGCTCGTGGTACCTGTCCGCCGGGATCACGCCCTTGTAGGCCTGGGCAGCGTCGTTGACGATCTCCGCCATGAGCGGCTCGTCTGCGGGTGCGCAGGGGCGGATGCTGAGCGCCGGGGCGGTCACAGGGCTTACGCCTCCTCGGTGAGCGCGCTCTTCAGGCGCTCCTGCAGCTCGGCCAGCTTGGCCTTGGCATCCTCAAGGCCCGCCAGCTTTTCGTTCTCCGCAGCCACGATGTCCGCCGGGGCATGGCCCGCAAAGCCCGGGGCCGAGAGCTTGGCCTTGAGCGCGGTCAGCTGCTTGTCCAGCTTGCCCAGCTCCTTGTCCAGGCGCGTCAGCTCCGCGCCGAAGTCCACGACGCCCTTGAGCGGCACGAAGATGCGCGAGCCCTCGACCACGGCCGTGCCGCTGGCGCGGGGGCCGGTCAGGCCCTGGCCGATGTCCACGCTCTCGATGCGGGCCAGGGACTGGATGAGGTGCACGTTCCGGGTCAGCACGGCCTGGGCGTTGTCGCTTTCCGTTCCGATAATCAAGGGCAGCTTCTTGGCCGGGTCGATGCACAGCTCCGTGCGGATGGTGCGCACTGCGCCCACCACGCCCTGGAAAAAGGCCATGTCCCGCGCAGCCTGCCCGCTCTTGAACTGCGGCCTGCGCTGCGGGTAGGGCTGCAGGGCCAGCTCCCGGCCCTTCTCATCGGCCGCAATGCCCGGCAGCACGCTCCAGATCTCCTGGGTCACAAAGGGCATGACCGGGTGCAGCAGGACCATGGTCTCGGAGAGCACGGTCAACAGCACCTTGCGCGTGGCGTCCTTCACGCCCTCGTCCTCGCCGTACAGGTCGCCCTTGGCCATCTCAACATACCAGTCGCAGAACTCGTTCCAGATGAAGCGGTACAGGCTCTGGGCGATGTCGTTGAAGCGGTATTCCAGGGTCGCCGCCTCCACCTCGTCTTTCACTTCCTCAAGGCGGTGCAGAATCCACAAATTCGCCAGGCCCTTGGCGTCGGCGAGGGCGGCCTTGGGCGCGGCGCCATCCTCGGGCATGTTCATGAGCGCGAAGCGCGCCGAGTTCCAGATCTTGTTCACGAAGTGGCGGTAGCCCTCGATGCGCTTTTCCGAGAGCTTGATGTCGCGGCCCATGGCCGCAAAGGCCGTGAGGGTGAAGCGCAGGGAGTCCGTGCCGTACTTGGCGATCATCTCCAGCGGGTCGATGACGTTGCCCGTGGACTTGCTCATCTTCTTGCCCTGCTCGTCGCGCACCAGGGCATGGATGTAGACGTCGTGGAAGGGCACCTGCTGCTTGAAGTGGATGCCCATCATCATCATGCGCGCCACCCAGAAGAACAGGATGTCGAACCCCGTCACCAGCACGCTGGTCGGGTAGTAGGCTTTCAATTTGTCCGTGTCCGCGGGCCAGCCCAGGGTGGAAAAGGGCCACAGCGCCGAGGAGAACCAGGTGTCCAGCACGTCGTCTTCCTGGGTCAGCGCACCATTGCACTTCGTACAACCCGTCGGATCTTCCGTCTGCACGATGAGCTCGCCGCAAGCCTCGCAGGTCCAGGCCGGGATGCGGTGGCCCCACCAGATCTGGCGGGAGATGCACCAGTCGCGGATGTTGTCCAGCCACTCGTAATAGGTCTTTTCCCACTGGGCCGGGACGATCTTGGTTTGCGACGGCACGGCCTCGCGCGCGGCTTTCGCCAGAGGCGCGACCTTGACGAACCACTGCTCGCTGACGTGCGGCTCGATGACGCTCTTGCAGCGGTAGCACTCGCCCACGCTGTGGTCGTGGTCCGCAATGCCGACCATGAGGCCCAAAGCTTCCAGGTCCTCCACGACCTTGTCGCGGCAGGCGTTCTTCCCCAGGCCCTGGTAGGCCTCGGGCGCGTTCTCGTTCATATAGCCCTTGTCGTCGATGACCGCGATGACGGGGAGGCCATGCGTGCGCGCGAGCGCCCAGTCGTTCATGTCGTGGGCCGGGGTGATCTTCAGGCAGCCGGTGCCGAACTCCATGTCCACGTAGGCGTCGGCGATGACCGGAATCTGCGTGCCCACGAGCGGCAGGGTGACTGTCTTGCCGATGGCGTGGGTGTACCTTTCGTCTTCAGGGTGCACGGCCACGGCCACGTCGCCGAGCATGGTCTCGGGCCGGGTGGTGGCCACCACAAGGTCGCCGGAGCCGTCCGAGAGCGGGTAGCGGATCTGGTAGAGCTTGCCCTTTTTGGGCGCGTGCTCCACCTCGTCGTCGGCGAGCGCCGTGTGGCAGCGGTTGCACCAGTTGACGATGTAGTTGCCCTTGTAGATCAGGCCCTCGTGGAACAGGCGCACGAAAACCTCGCGCACGGACTTGGAGCAGCCCTCGTCCAGGGTGAAACGCTCGCTCGACCAGTCCACGGACGCGCCCATGCGCCGGATCTGGTTCAGGATGCGGTCACCGTATTCCTTTTTCCATTCCCAGACGCGCTCGATGAACTTTTCGCGGCCCAGGTCGTCGCGCTTCTTGCCCTCTTTCTTGAGCTGGCGCTCGACCACGTTCTGGGTGGCTATGCCCGCGTGGTCCGTGCCCGGCACCCAGAGCACGCTTTTGCCCTGCTGGCGCATGAAGCGGCAGAGGATGTCCTGGAGGGTCAAGTTCAGCGCGTGGCCCATGTGCAGCGCGCCCGTGACATTGGGCGGCGGGATGACGATGGAATAGGGCTCGGCCTTGCCGGACAAAACGTCCTGGGGGTCGGGCGAAAAGGTCTTGTTGTCTTCCCAGTGCTTGCCCCAGCGGGCTTCCACGTCGGCGGGCTCGTAGCCTTTCGGCAGAGCGGCGGGCAGTGTGGCGTCTAATTTCGGCTCGGGCATGTGGTCAATCTCCTTGGGCTCGCGCGCGGCGGTGCCTGATGTTCGTAACCCCGCTTGCCAAGGAGGGCCGGGCGCGGATAGGGTGCCCGGAAACCTAGGGGGAGCGGAGCATGGCGCGCGTTTTCGTCTTGTGGGATGAATCGCACCTGTGGGGGGTGCTGGTGCTGCGGGCCTTGCGCGCGCTGAAGCACCCCCACGTGATTTTACGCGCACATGACATAGCCGAGGGAGCCCTCGCTGGCAAGTCCGCGGCCTTCGGCCGGCCCATGGGGGACGGCGCAGGCTCCGGCCAATCCGACACACCTGCCCTGCTCATAGTACCCGGCGGGCTGGCGCGCGGGCGGGCCGTGCGCCTGGGCGCAAACGGCAGGCAGGCCATCCGCGACTTCGTGGCCGCAGGCGGCTCGTACCTGGGCTTCT
>CAZXZF010000090.1:0-9497 GCA_964645095.1 uncultured Desulfocurvus sp.
TTGTCCTCCTGCATGTCGCGGTTGTACGTCAGCGGCAGGCCCTTCATGAGGGTCAGAAGCGCGGTCAGCGCGCCATACACCCGGCCGGTCTTGCCGCGCATGAGCTCGCAGACGTCCGGGTTCTTCTTCTGCGGCATGATGGACGAGCCCGTGGAATAGGCGTCGGGCAGGCGCACGTAGCCGAAGTTGGGGTTGGCCCAGAGGATGAGCTCCTCGCAGAAACGGCTCAGGTGCATCATGACCACGCTGCCGCAGAACAGCGCCTCCAGGGCGAAGTCGCGGTCGCTCACGGCGTCCATGCTGTTGGCGAAGGTGGCGGCGAAGCCCACGCCCTGGGCCACCTGGGCCGGGTCGATGGGATGCGTGGTGCCAGCCAGGGCCGCAGCGCCCAGGGGCGACACGCGCACGCGCTTGAGACAGTCCTGCAGGCGCTCGAAATCGCGCCGGAACATCATCGCGTAGGCCAGCAGGTGCTGGGCCAGGCTCACGGGCTGGGCAGGCTGCAAATGCGTGCAGCCGGGCAGAAGCGTGCTCGCGTGCTCCTCGGCGCGGGCGCAGAGCACGTCCACCAGCCGCGCCAGCTCCCCGCTCCAGACGTCCAGCCGGGCCGACACGTGCAGGCGAAAGTCGAGGGCCACCTGATCGTTGCGGCTGCGCGCCGTGTGCAGCTTGCCACCCACAGGCCCGACGAGCTCGGTCAACCTGCGCTCGATGTTCATGTGCACATCTTCCAGCTCGCGCTTCCACACGAAGCTGCCCGCCTCGATCTCGGCCAGCACCTGGTCCAGCCCTTTGCTGAGCACCTTGGCCTCCTCAGGCGTGATGATCCCGACCGTGCCGAGCATCAATGCGTGGGCCTTGGAACCCGCAATATCCTCACGATACAGCGCGCGGTCAAAGCTCTCGGACTGGGTGTACTCTTCCACCGTTGCCGCAGCAGCCCCGGCAAAACGCCCGCCCCACATTTTCTTGGTCATGGCATCGCCCTCCTGGCGCTTTTCGCTATCTCTGGGTGAGGCTCCGCCTCACCCAGATCCCCACAGCCAAGGGGCTCTGCCCCTTGACCCCGCCGGGGGAAATGATTTCCCCCGAACCCCCTCATGGGGGGTGGGCACTTGAAAGCTCATCTGCCGCGAAGGCTGGGCTGGCTTCGCAGCCCGGCCTTCGCGGCCATATGGGGATTCCAAAGGGCCTCAGGCCCTTTGGCGGGGTCCAGGGGCAGCGCCCCTGGTTCCTTACTTGCCTGCCATGCGGCCTTTCAGGCGCAGTCCCACGAGCTTGATGAACCCGGCAGCGTCGGCCTGGTCGTAGACCGCGTCCTCCTCAAAGGTGGCCAGGTCCATGCGGTACATGGAGAACGGCGACTTGCGGCCCACGGGCACGCAGTTGCCCTTGTACAGCTTGAGCCGCACGGTGCCGGTGACCTTCTCCTGGGTCTTGTCCACCAGGACCTGCAGGGCCTCGCGCTCGGGCGCGAACCAGTAGCCGTAGTAGACCATCTCGGCGTAGCGCGGGATGAGCGAATCGCGCAGGTGCATGACCTCGCGGTCCAGGCACAGGCCTTCGAGGTCGCGCTTGGCGATGTGCAGCACGGTGCCGCCCGGGGTTTCGTACACCCCGCGCGACTTCATGCCCACGAAGCGGTTCTCCACCATGTCCACCCGGCCGATGCCGTGGCGTCCGGCGATCCGGTTCAGGGTCAGCACCATCTGGGCCGGGGACAGCGGCTTGCCGTTCAGGGCCACGGGGTCGCCGGCCTCGAAGTCCAGGGTGATCTCCTCGGGCCTGTCCGGGGCCTGTTCGATGGGCGTGCAGTAGCGGTGGCAGCCGGGATCCGGCGCGTTCCAGGGGTCCTCCAGCTCGCCGCCCTCGAAGGAGACGTGCAGCAGGTTGGCGTCCTGGCTCCAGGGGTTCTTCTTGGTCACGGGCACGGGGATGCCGTGTTCTTCGGCGTAGGCGATGAGGTCCGTGCGCGACTTCATATCCCAGTCGCGCCAGGGCGCTATTGTCTTAAGTTTCGGCGCCAGGGCCATGGTGGCAAGCTCGAAGCGCACCTGATCGTTGCCCTTGCCGGTTGCACCGTGGGCCACGGCCTGCGCGCCCTCGGCCTGGGCTATCTCGCACATGCGCTTGGCGATGAGGGGACGTGCGATGGAGGTGCCGAGCAGATAGCGGCCCTCGTAGAGCGCGGCGGCGCGCAGCATGGGGAACACGAAGTCCTTGGCATACTCCTCGCGGATGTCCTCGACATAGGCCTTGGCGGCGCCGGTGGCCAGCGCCTTGGCCTCCACGCCGTCCAGCTCCTCGCCCTGGCCGAGGTCGGCGGTGAAGGTGACGACCTCGCACTGGTAGGTGTTCTTGATCCACTTGAGGATGATGGAGGTGTCGAGCCCGCCGGAATAGGCCAGGACGACTTTCTTGATGGAACTCATGCGTCTGCTCCGTGTTCGAAGATGGTGTTACAGGGCCTCGAAGACCCATTCCAGGATGGCCTTCTGCATGTGCAGCCGGTTCTCGGCCTCGTCGAAAATCATGTCCGCGTTGGCCTCGAAGACCTCGTCCGTGATCTCCTCGCCCCGGTGCGCGGGCAGGCAGTGCATGACCTTGCAGTGGGGCCGGGCCAGGGCCAGCAGGGTGTCGTTCAACTGGTAGCCCTCAAAGGCCGCCTCGCGCCGCAGCTGTTCCGCCTCCTGGCCCATGGAGGCCCAGACGTCGGTGTTCAGGTAGTCCGCATCGCGCGCGGCCAGCATGGGGTCCTCGGTGAGCACGATGCGCGCGCCCTGCTCCCTGGCCTGGGCCAGGATGGAGAGGTCCGGGGTGTAGCCCGAGGGGCAGGCCAGGGTCAGCTCGAAGCCGAACAGGGCCGCGGCCTCGATCCAGGAATGGGCCATGTTGTTGCCGTCGCCGATCCAGCCCACCTTGAGCTTGCAGAGGTCCGGGGTGCGCTCAAACATGGTCAGCACGTCGCTCATGACCTGGCAGGGATGGTGCTCGTCGGTGAGGGCGTTGACCACCGGGATCGTGCCCCACTGCACGAGGGTGTCCAGCTTCTCCTGGCCGAAGGTGCGCACAACGAGCGCGTCGGCGTAGCGCGAGAGCACGCGGGCCGTGTCCTTGAGGGGCTCGTTGCGGCCCAGCTGGGACTCAGCCGGGGTCAGGAACACGGTGCTGCCGCCCAGGTGGCGCACGGCCACCTCAAAGGACACGCGGGTGCGCGTGGAGGCCTTCTCGAAGATCAGGATGACGGTCTTGCCGTCCAGCAGCCTGGTGCGGACGTTGCCGTCCTTCAGGGCCTTGGCCCTGGCGAGCACCGTGTGCGCGTCGGCCTTGGTCATGTCCAGGATGTTCAGGAAATGTCTCGGCATGGTGGACTCTCCTCGCAAGAACCCTGACGGGCGTTCGTGAAAAGGGGTATTTTGCCCAACAGCGCCGGGATTGTAAAGAGGGCTCGAAGCCAGGCGGAAATCAGGCGGAAATCAGGCCGGAAACACTGATGGCAAGGGGTCTTCGGGGCACGCCGCGTCCACGGCCTGGTTCGTGAGGGCCTCCATGTCCGGGCCGTGGTCGTAGCCGCAGAGGTGCAGGATGCCATGGCTGAGCAGCCGCGCCAGGTGCCTTTGCGGTTCCTGGCCGTAGAGGAAGGCCTCGCGCGAGAGCGTGTCCACGGACAAGAACAGCGCGCCCAAGGACTCAGGCCGCTCTGGGTCGGCCTCGGGGAAGCTCAGGATGTTGGTGGGGCCCTGGCAGCCCAGGTACTTGGCGTTGACGAGGGCCATGGCCGGGTCGTTAAGCAGCGTCAGGGACAGGTGCGCGCCGCCGAGGCCCAGGGCTTCGAGGATGTTCTCGACAAACCCCATGAGCTCGCGCCGGGAAAGCGGAAAGCGCGGGTCGAGGAGAAGACCGGAGCGGCCTGGCACGCGCGGGATTTCCAGGCTCAAGCTCACGCGCCCGCCTTTGTTCGGCCCTGGGTCGGGCGGCCCTGGGTCGGGCGGCCCTGGTCGTGCCTTTCATAGGCCTGGACGATGCGGCCCACCAGCGGGTGGCGGATGACGTCCTCGTCGTGGAACTGGACAAAGCCGATGCCCTTGACCCCGGCCAGGATGCCGCGCGCCTCCACCAGGCCGGAGCGGGTGTGGGCCGGCAGGTCGATCTGGGTCACGTCGCCCGTGACCACGCAGCGCGAGCCAAAGCCCAGGCGCGTGAGGAACATCTTCATCTGCTCGGGCGTGGTGTTCTGCGCCTCATCAAGAATCACAAACGCATCATTCAGCGTGCGCCCGCGCATGAAGGCCAGGGGCGCGACCTCGATGACCCCGGTGGCCAGCATGTCCTGCACCCGGGCGAAGTCCAGCATGTCGTGCAGGGCGTCGTAGAGCGGACGCAGGTAGGGGTTGACCTTCTCGGCCAGGTCGCCGGGCAGAAAGCCCAGCTTCTCGCCAGCCTCCACGGCCGGGCGGGCCAGGATGATGCGCTTGACCTCGCGCTTCATGAGCGCGGAAACGGCGAGCGCCACTGCCAGATAGGTCTTGCCCGTGCCTGCCGGGCCGATGGCGAAGACCAGGTCGTTCTCGCGGATGGACATGAGGTAGTCGCGCTGGCTGATGGTCTTGGCCGCGATGGTCTTGCGCGGCGAGGCCACGTACACCGTGTCCAGGAAGATGCGCCGGATGTCCGAGCCGGGCTCGCGCAGGAGGATGCGCCAGGCGCAGTCCACGTCCTGCGGATGCACGCTCTTGCCCTCCTGGATCAGGCCGTAGAGCTGCGTCAGCACGCTCGCGGCCAGGTCCACGGCCTCTGGCGGGCCGGTGAGCGTGGCTGTGGATCCGCGCGTGTCGATGACCACGCCGGTCTTCTCGGCCAGCAGGGCCAGGTTGCCCGCCTGCGGCCCGAAGAGCTTGTTGGCCAGCTCGGAGTCCTTGAACTCCAGCCTGCGGCTGGTAGCGCCCTGCTCTGCCATGGTTCTCGCGTCCTCCCTGCGGAAATTCCGTCAGCAAGGGCTACCGCAATCCGCCAAGGGCCGCAAGGCCGGTGCGCAACCAGTCAGCAGACTTACGAGTCCGCCGTTGCCACGCCCTGCGCGCAGGCCCCGTGGGTGTGGCGGGACTGCGCCAGGGCGCGCAGGATCAGCGCCACGAGCAGGACCGAGGAGGCGACCTCAAGCCAGGCCGGCAGGGTCTCGGCCACGCTGCCGAGCACGGCGTGGATGTCGAAGCCCAGGGCCGCGTAGATGCGGTTGGCCAGGAGCCCGAAGGCCAGGGAGCAGGCCACGATGGAGGCCACGTACACGCCCGTGAGGGCCGGGCCGAAGGTCCGGGCCATGACCGTGATGGTGGTGGCGTTGGTGGCCGGTCCGGTGAGCAGGAACACCAGCGCAGCCCCGGGCGACAGGCCCTTCAGCAGCAGCGAGGCCGCGATGGGCGTGGAGCTGGACGCGCAGACGTACATGGGCACGCCCACGAGCATCATGGCCAGCATGGAGGTGAACTCGCCGCTCAGCGTGTCCAGGAAGAACGTCGGCGGCATAAAGGCCGAGATGGCCCCGGCCACGAGAACGCCGAGGACGAGCCACAGGCCGACGTCGGCGAGCATTTCGCCAAAGGCGTGGTGCTGGCCCTCGCGCAGGCGTGCCGACATGCTGGGCCGGCTGGCCGGACCTGCAGGCTGGGGCGTGGCGCAACTGCTGGAAAAACAGCCCGTTGCGCAGCTTTGGGCTTCGGCCTTGAGGGCCGGGAGAAAGCGCTCCGGCAGCAGGTTCGCGGCCAGCCCGGCCACCGTGGCCGTCAAGAATGCGGACACGGGGCGCAGCACGGTCATGAGCGGATCGATCATGGCATAGGTCACAGCGATGGAGTCCACCCCCGACTCCGGGGTGGCGATCATGAAGGCCGCAGTGGCCCCTGGCCCCGCCCCTTGCCTGCGCAGCCCCATGGCGGCGGGCAGCACCCCGCAGGAACACAGCGGCAACGGCACGCCGACAAGCGCGGCCTTGAGCACGGAGCCCAGGCCCCGGCCGCCCAAATGCCGGGCCATGAGATCCGCGGGCGCCAGGGCCTTGAGCAGACCGGCCACAAAGAACCCGAACAGCAGGAACGGCGCGGCCTGGCGGAACACGTGCCAGCTTTCGGCCAGAAATATTGCGAGAGTGTCCATGTCGCTTCCTTTTCGTATCGCACAAACAATTGCGCATTTGTTCAATCAACAGGTCAAAAAAATACCCTCAGCGCTCCAACACGTGCTCCAGGCCCTGGGCAAAGAGCTGGCGCACATGCTCGTCGTCCAGGGTGTAGAAGACGTTCTTGCCTTCCTTGCGGGCACGGACCAGCTTGGCCGTGCGCAGCAGCCTGAGCTGGTGCGACACGGCCGAGGAGGTGGTCCCGAGCACGGCCGAGATGTCGCACACGCAGAGTTCGCCAAGGCTCAGGGCGTGCAGGATGCGCACCCGCGTGCGGTCCCCCAGCAGGCCGAAGATCTCGGCCAGGCCTTCTGCCGCCTCGTCGTCGAGCATGCCCCCGCGCACCCGCTCCACGCGGTCCAGGTGCAGGCACTGCTTCTCGCAGACATCCAGGTTTGTCGGATTATTCATATGAACATGTACTCACTTGTTCGCAAGATATGCGCCCTGCCCGGCCCTGTCAAGGAGCAAGGCTGCCGGATTTCCGAGGTTCCTGCTACTGATTCTCCGTGGCCTTGGTCAGGAGCGTCACGTTGCTCTTGGTGAAGAAGCCGTCGAACCCTGCGTAACGCTTGATGTATTCATTGACCATGAGGGTGTTCGGCAGCGGCCTGCTGAAGGTCTGGCGCAGGCCCTCCTCGGGCGAGCCCACCAGCTCCACCAGAAATTCCATGCCCGCGGCCTTGAGCCCGGCAAAGGTCTGCTCAATGTGCTCGGTGCGGAAGGCCAGGTGGTGGATGCGCCGCCCGTAGTTCGCGATGAACATCTCGGTTGGGCCGGGCTGTGCCCCCGCCTCCTCGCCCAGGCCGGAGGTGATGACCATGGCATACGCCTCGCCCGGCAGGCGCGCCACGTTGGTGATGGAGTTCAGGTTGTCCACGTACACGGACATGGAATAGTCGTAGCTGGTGAGCTCCAGGAACTCCACGATGGCGTTGTCCCGGGCGCGGGCGTGGACGCGCACCGAGGCGTGGTCAAAGACGCCGATGTTGCGCAGGTGCGCCCGGTCGGGCTTGGGCAGGGACCAGTCAGCCTCGCGCCAGTAGCTGCCGTGATACTGGCGCCCGCCCCCCAGCCACTGCACGAACCCGTAGGACAGGGCGCTGTGTACCGAAGGCTCGGTCTGAATGAACAGCGAGCTGCCCGCCCGGATGATGTCCGGCGACAGGAAACGCACGCCGCGCGCCTTCTGGATGGCCACGAAGCGCTCCAGGTCGTGGCACAAGAAGACCATGGTCTCCACCCTGGTGTGCGGCAGGTGCGCGGATTTCGGCCCCTTGGGCTCGGCGTCGAAGGGGTTTGGCCCGGACCTGCGCGCATGCATGAGAAAATCAGCGGAACCCGGCAGATGCAGCACGCAGGCCGAAGCATCCAGGCTGTCCAGGGCGGCGCCGAAGAAATAGCCGGTGGTGTCCAGGAATTCCGCGGCAGCGGCCTGCAGGCGGTCCGGCTCGACCTCAAAGACCACGGTCTCCAGGCCGCCCACCAGCCCTTCCAGTCCCAGGCTCTGTCGCTCATGCAACACCTGGCCGATCCGGCCCAGGAGAACGCTGTCGTCATTGCGAAAATCGGCAGGCATGGCATTCCTCACGGTTAGTGCGATGTATTTCGTATTGTTACAAGTGCATCCAACAGGTGAAACAGTCAAGTAGAGAAATGATCAACAGAGGCGCTCTTTTTTGTTGCAGTATTATTGCAGGCATGCTATATTTTCAGGTGTCGTATATTTATTGATTGATTACAGCAGGATAGACGGCCATGCCAGTACAACAGAAGCTGACTGGAGAGTATTCCGGGCAACTGAGTGAGCTCATCGAGTCCTCAGCCGCCACCAATGTCTTGAGCAAGGGGCAGTGGGACAGTCTCGCGCGCGAGTGCGGCGACGAGATCTACGCCGAGGCCCTCTACCGTCTCAGCCGTCTGGAGCTTTCCCCGTCCGAGGCCAGGGACACCGTCCAGGCCATCCTCCAGCACCAGGAAGGGCTCTGCCAGACCCTGGGCCGCAGCGTCAGCATGGTTACGGCCATGTGCGACTACTTCATGCAGGTGAACCCCATGTTGCGCGAACCCGTCCTGGTGGAGGTGAACCTCCTGCGCCAGAGGGAGGAAAACGCCTACAAGGATGAGCTCACCGGCCTGTTCAACCGCCGCGCGTTCAACCAGGAGATACCCAAGGAAATGGAGCGCTTCAGGCGCTTCGGGCATCCCTTCACCCTGCTCATGCTCGACCTGGACCACTTCAAGGACTTCAACGACACGCATGGGCATTCCGCCGGCGACCAGGCCCTGCGCGACATCGCCCAGATCCTGGGAGAAACGGCGCGCCTGCTGGACAGCGTCGTGCGCTACGGCGGCGAGGAATTCGCCGTGATCCTGCCCCAGACCACCAGGGAAGAGGCCGTGGGCGTGGCCGAACGCATCCGGCAGGCCGTGCAGAAGCGCCAGATAATCTTTGGCGGACAGGAGCTGCCCGCCATCACCGTGAGCATCGGCCTGGCCTGTTTCCCCACCGATGCCCTGGACATGGCCTCACTGGTCCAGCGGGCCGACCAGGCCCTCTATCAGGCCAAGGTCACGCGCAACTGCGTGCAGCCCTATGGCGACCACCAGCGCAACCACACGCGCTACATCCTGTCCGATCCGCTTCCGCTGCGCCTGAGCGGCAAGACCGACCGGATCTTCGCCGTGGCCCGCGACATCAGCTTCGGCGGCCTGCTCTGCGATACGGACAAGCCTGTGGCCCGGACCAGCACCATCGAGCTCATGCTCACGGACAGCGTGCTCGGCATCCGCCTGCCCGTCAGCGCCCAGGTCAGCCGCGTCATATCCACAAGCGACGGCAACTACCAGCTGGGCCTGTCGTTCCAGCTGCCCGCGCTGGAGGACCAGAAGACCCTCCTGGCCCTCATCGAAGGCCGCACCGAGCCTGCTGGCTACTGCTTCCGCGCCGAGAACCGGCCCGCTGCCCGCCCGTAGACCCCGCGCACGCCCTGCCCCAGGCGCACCCGTGGACGGCCCGGCCAGCCCGGCCTGATTCCGTGCAGCCGCAGCCCCGTCCGCCTGCCGTTTTGGATCGCCCGTGCCGCGACAAACCTTGTGCCCTGCATCACTACTGGGTTGCTCGTGCTGATCGCCTCGATCGCTGCAATGGCTTCGGCCAGACGCTTCTGTCAGACACTTCCGCCAGACGCTTGAGTCAAAGGCCGGGCAGCAGGTCCTGGAGCAGCCGGAAGCGGCGCTCCATGTCGCGCTCGAGAAGCGCCTCGCCGCCCAGGCAGAGGCCAGCCAGGTCGGACGCCGCGTGCTTGGTAAGCAGCTTGTGCGT
>CAZXZF010000091.1:0-3675 GCA_964645095.1 uncultured Desulfocurvus sp.
GCGTCGGCGAAGCGCACCTTGGCCACGCTGGTGACCTGCGGCTCCTCGGCCAGGGTGGCCATGTGCTCGGCCTGGGTCTTGCGCTTCAGGGCCGCCAGGTCCAGGTTGCCCTGGAGGTCGGCCTGGGCCATGACGCGGATGGTCTCGCCGTCAAAGGCGTAGGTCAGCTTGTTGGAGGCCAGGATGGCCCGGAAGACCTCGTCCCAGGGGCGCTCCACGAAGTTCACGTTGATGGCCCCGGAGACTCCGGGGCTGACCACGATGCTCTTGCCCACCGCGCGCGACAGGGCCTGGAGCACGGCCACGATGTCGGCGTTGTGCATGCGCAGGGACATGCGGGTTTCGGGCAGCTTGCGCTCGCTGGCGCGTTTGTCCGCGTCGAGCTGCGCTGGCCGGTCGATGACGACGGGCGGCTCGGCCAGCAGGAACTGCCCGCGCGGGGAGTGCCCCTGGGCCTGCTGCTCCATGGCCTTCCAGGTGTCCACGGACTCCTGGGCCAGGGGGATCTTGGGCTTGCTGGCCTGTGCGCAGGAACAGAGCAGTGCGCAGAGCGCCACGATCAGAAGCGCCGGGGAGGTGCAGGGCTTTTGCTTCATCTTTTTTTGACCACCCGTATGCGGATCTTGTCCGTGTCGTCCTCGACGAGGGGGACGCGCCTGGTGAGCTTGCGTCCCGTGGAGCCATCCGTTCGCTCCAGTATCACGAAATTCTTGTCGATGCCCTGCACGCGGTAGCTCCCTTCGGCCAGCTCGTCTCCGATGGCGTATTCCACGCCGTTCACGACCGCGAAAAGCTTGTGCCCGAGCTTCATGTAGCCGGAATAGACGAATTCCGGGCCTTCTGCGCCCGGCCCGCCCAGGCCGCGGTCCTCCTCAAGGGAGATGCCGCCCGTGCCGCCGTAGAAGGGGTTGCCGGTGGCGTTGTCCGCCAGCAGGCCGAGGCGGTAGGCCTGCTGGGGCGTAAGCCGGGCCTGGTCCATGGCCTTGGCCACCTCGTCCACCACGGCCTTGCCCGCGCCTGTGGCCACAGGGCCGGGCGCGGGCTTCCCGGGCGCGGAAACGAACATGTAGGCCCCCACCATGAGGACCACGGCCATGACGCCCAGGAGTTGCTTCTCGCGTTTCTGCATCCGCCCTATCCTGCCCGCGCCCGCGCTAGTTCGCCAGCGCGATGCGCAGTTGGAGAAAAAGTTCCACCCGTCCATCCGCCGCGCGCAGCTCCACCCGCTCCAGACGCGCCAAAGACGGCATCCGCGCGACGCTCATGAGCAGCTCGCGCACGCCCTCAAGCGTCCCGGAGAACACGCCCTGGGCCTGGATGGATGTGGGGTCCTGGCCCAGGGAGGCCGGGTTGAGCGTCACCTCCAGGGGCTCCACGCCCACGGCCCGGGCCATGTGCGCCAGCTGCTCGGGCATCAGGTAGACCCTGGTGCGCAACGCGGGCTCTGCCTTGGGCAGGGCCACGGCATCCAGGCTGGCGTTGTGGCTCATGGCCGCGATGCTGGCCCAGGCGGGCAGGAGCACCTGCTGGCGGCGGATCTGCTCGCGCACGTCGGTGATCTTGAGGTTTATCCGCGCGTGCTCCCCCACGGACATGAACACCAGGACATACCCCGCGACGGCCAGCAGCAGCAGGCCCAGGCCCACCCGCAGGGCCAGGGTGCGCAACTCCGGCGTCAGGGTCACATTCTTCAGCCGCGCCAGGTCCATCACCGCACCCCCATGTGCAGGATGAAATGGAGCACCTGGCCCTCTGTGCCCAGATTCTTCAAGCTGGTCTGGTGCACCACGGGCATGCTGAACAGCGGCGAGGCCTGCAGCTCAATGACGAAGCGCGAGAGCGTGGGCTCCAGCTCGGCCTTGTTGCCAAGGACGATGCCCTCCAGCGTCACCAGGTCGCTTGGCTGGACCGCCTGGGGCTTGCCCGGCGGCGGCGGCGCGGCCGGGGCGGCCGGCGGCACGCCCATGTCGATGGTCAGGTTCAGGATCTTGACGCCCGCCGGTGCGCGGCGGGTCAGCTCGGCCAGCACGATCGGCGCCGTGAAGCGCGCGGCGGACTGGCGCAGCCCCCCCTGGCGGGACGCGAACTCGGCCACGGCCCGGGTCAGGGCGCCCTCGTCGATGACCGGTCCCATGGACTCCAGCTGCTTCTGGGCCTTGGCCAGCTCCTGGCGGTGCCCGGCAATGTTCTGCTCAATCCCGTACCCGACCGCGCCGATGACCAGCAGTCCCGCAGCCAGGCTCAGGAGCAGGACGCGGGTGACCAGCTGCTTCGAGAGTTCGGCCGCGCGCTGCTTGTAGTTGCGCAACAGGTTGATGCCCTTGTCCGGCGCCGAGAGGCTGGCCGCCAGGGCCGGGGCCAGGGCCATGCTGTCGATGGGCGACACGGCGTCGGGCCTGCACGGAAGCATGGTGGTGGAGTCAAAGGCCTGGTGCGGGTAGCCGAGCTGCGCGGCCAGGGTCTCAAGCACGCGCGGGTTGCGGAAGATGCGGCCGCTCAAGTGCACCACGTCGCAGCGCTGCTGCGTGGAGGTGGCATAGTACTCCAGGGTGCGCTCCACCTGCTTGGCCAGGCGGTCGATGGCCGGACCGATGGCCTCAATCGTCTGGTCTTCGCTCAGCACATGGCCGGGGCTTAAGCCCTTGGGCAGCGGCCCGCCCAGGAGCGCGTGGCGCAGAAGCCCCTTGGCCTGGAGGGAATCCACGGGCGTCAGCACGGCCGAGCCCTTTGCCCCGCCTGCCGGGGCCGGTGCGTCTGCCCCGGCCGCCCAAGGTGCGCCCGGCGGGGGCAGCTCCAGCTCCGCGACCCCGGCTGGCTTGGGCTTGGCCTTGGGCTTGGAGAGGTCCTGGAAGTGCACCAGCACGGACTCGGCCATGCTGTCCGTGCCGGAACGGATGAAACGGCTGAAGCGCAAGGCCCCCTCCGCGTACAGGCCGATGCTTGAGGCGTCCTCCTCCACATGGATGTTGGCGGCCAGGGCAAAGCCCTTTGGCCCGCCGGGCAGGCGGTACAGGGCCTGCAGGGCGGACGGCAGGGTGGTTATGCCCTCCAGCGGCCAGCCGGCCTCGCGGAAGGCTTCGCGCAGGCGGTCCGCATCCACGCGCCGGGCCAGGCAGGTCAGCACGTCCAGGCGCGACTCCTTGGATTCCTTTGTCGGCCCCAGGACCACATAGTCCATGGCGTACTCGGCCTCGGCGAACTTCTTCTCCTTCTGCAGGGTCCAGTAAACGGCGGCGTCGAGCTTTGCGCCGGAGAGCTTGGGCACGGTGAGGACGTTCAGATCCAGGTCCTGGGAGCGCAAAACGGCCCAGACCCTGACATTGGACGCCTTGTCCCGGACGCTCTCAAGGCAGGTGCGCAAAAAGGCGGGGAAGCCCTTGTCCCCGAACGCCTGGTCGGGGCCGAAGGGAAAGCGGGTGGAAAATTGAATGGTTCCGCCTGAAACGATGGCCATGCTGAGACGCCCGGAGGTCATGCTCACGCCGAGCACGGCGGACTTTTTCACCGGGCCGAAGGACAGCTGGCGGCTCCAGAGGGGCTTTTTCGCCGGGGAGGCGGTGGGGGCGGGCTGTGGCGGGGAACCGAACCTGTCCGTGGGCATGTCGCCGGGCGTGGGCGTGGGCCCTGGTCCCTGCGCCGCCTCCTGCGCGGAATTGGGCGCGGAATTGGGCGCGG
>CAZXZF010000091.1:3775-9489 GCA_964645095.1 uncultured Desulfocurvus sp.
GCGCGGAATTGGGCGCGGAATTGGGCGCGGCCTTGGGGTCGGCTGTCGCCTTCTTGTCCTTCGACTTTCTCAAGGACGCAAAGGCCTCCCCACTGCGGATGGAACGCAACAGGTTCTCGGTGGAGGATAGCCTTTCCTTGAGGTTCACGCCTGCCCCTGGCCCTTGCCGGGCCCCGTCCAAATCAGCGCCAGCAAAGAGCTGACAGCCATCTGCGCCAGCGGGAGGGACCCTCCTGCGGCCTGGCGCAATGGATTCTTTGGACGAATGCCTGACTATTTCTAAACTATTTGTAGTTTTCAAATGAGCATTAGGGTTATCTGGAGCAACCTGTCAACCAGAATCGGCCCGGAAAGCGCTTTGCATAACAACTGTCCGCCAGCAGCAGGCACTCACACCGGCCCGGGCGAATCGTTTACAGCGGGCGTAAAGTCGTATACATAAATAGCCGAATAGGTGGTTCAGGTCTGATTGTTTCAGGGGGAGCGCATGAGCCAGACAAACATTCTGCTCGAATCCGGCACCAATGAGCTGGAGCTTGTGGAATTCTACATCGACGAGAAGGCCGATGCCTCGGGCAAGACCTACCGCGGCTATTACGGCGTCAACGTGGCCAAGGTGCTGGAGATCATCCGCCTGCCCGCGGTGACGCAATTGCCGGAGATACCGCATCCCTCGGTGCTGGGCGCCTTCAACCTGCGCTCGCGCATCATCGCGCTGGTGGACCTGTCCCTGTGGCTCGGCAAGGGCGCAACCGAGAACAAGGAGAGCACCAAGGTCATCGTCAGCGAGTTCAACCGCATGACCTCGGCCTTCATGGTTTCCGGCGTCACGCGCATCCACCGCCTGAGCTGGACCCAGGTGGAGGCGCCGGGCAAACACCTGAACGAGTACTCGGGCAACAGCGTCACCGGCGTGGTGCGCTTCGACGACCGCATCCTGCTGGTGCTGGACATGGAGAAAATCCTGGCCGACCTGAATCCGGGCCTGGCCATGAAGATCGAGGAGAGCTCCATGGCCGCCATCGAGGAGGCCAAGGGGCCCTCGAAAAAGGAGCACTTCCGCGCGCTCATCACCGACGACTCCACGAGCATCCGTCGCATGATCGGCAGCATGCTGGAAAAGGCCGGGTTCGAGGTCACCCAGACCGTCAACGGCCAGGAGGCCTGGGACCTGCTGATGGACGTGAAGAAGCGCGCCGCCGAGGAGAACAGGCCGCTCACCGAGTACTTCGACATCATGGTCTCGGACATCGAGATGCCGGTGATGGACGGCCACAACCTGACCAAGCGCGTCAAGGACGACCCGTTCCTCAAGGACATGCCGGTGATCCTGTTCTCCTCGCTCATCACCGACCGGCTGCGCCACAAGGGCGAGGCCGTGGGCGCAGACGAGCAGATCAGCAAGCCCAACATCACCGAACTGACCACGCGCGCCTTTGAGCTCATCGCCCAGCGCCAGAACATCGCGCTGTAGCGCGCCAGCAACGTTACGCCTGAAAGGGCCGGGGGGCGTGCCTTCCGGCTTTTTTTGTCATCAAACTGCGTCGTCAGCTCTTGATAAAAAATGCCTTCGTTCGGCGCAGAGGCTGAGAGACAAAAAAGACCGGAAGGATCAACTCCTCCCGGCCTTTTCTTTCCCGGCAAACCAGCCGGGGCTACTCCGGCTCCTTCACCCAGCCGCATTCCTTGTTCGGGCAGGCGATGTGCGGGCCTTTGGCCTTGGTGTTTTTTTCCACCAGCACGGCCCCGCCGCAGGCCGGGCACGGGCCGGGCACCGGGTGGTCCCAGAAGGCCTGGGTGCACTGCGGGTAGCGGCTGCACGAGAAGAACACCTTGCCCCCGCGCGAGCTCTTCTCCACCAGCTCGCCGTCGCAGCCCTCCCTGGGGCAGGCCACGCCCGTGGGCAGGGGCTCGGTGTGCTTGCACTTGGGATAGCCCGTGCAGGCGATGAACCGGCTGCCCTTGCGCGCGGTCTTGACCACCATGGGCTGGCCGCATTCCGGGCAGGTGCCCGCCGCGATGACCTGGGGGGCGGCCAGGATCTCGATGGCGCCCTCTTCCGTGCGCGTGAAGTTCTTGATGTTCTTGCACTTGGGGTAGCCGGTGCAGCCCAGGAACTGCTCACGCGCGCGGCCCTTGCGCGGGGTCTTGACCGCAAAGGGGCTGCCGCACAGCTCGCAGGCGATGTCCGTGATCTCGTCGCGCGCCTTGTCGCTGGGCAGGATGGTGCCCTGCTCGTCGCGGGTGAACTCCTTGATGCTCTTGCAGTCCGGGTAGCCGGAGCAGCCCAGGAATTCGCCCATCTTGCCGAACTTCACGTGCATGGGCTTGGCGCACAGCTCGCAGACGACGCCGGAGTCGATGGTGGCGCGCTCCATCTCGGCCCCGGCCAGCTTGAGCGCCGGGATGAAATCGGCCATGAACTCCTCGATGACCGTAGCCCACGCGCGCGAGCCTGCGGCGATCTCGTCGAGCTTGCGCTCCATGCCTGCGGTGAAGCCGATGTCCATGAGCGTGGCGAAATGCGCCACCAGCTTGTCGCTGACCGTGGTGCCGAGCTCGGAGGGCGCGAAGCGCTTCTCCTCCATGGCCACGTACTCGCGGTCCTGCAGGGTGCTGATGATGGCCGCGTACGTGCTGGGCCGACCGATGCCCTGCTCTTCCAGGGCCTTGACCAGCGTGGCCTCGGTGTAGCGCGGGGGCGGCTGGGTGAACTTCTGCTCGCTGGTCAGCTCCAGCAGCTTCAGCGCCTCGGCCACTGTGAGCTTGGGCAGCTGCTCGGAATCCCCGTCGACAACCGCGTCCGGGTCCGGCGCCTCCAGGCCCTGGACCTTGAGAAAACCGGGGAACAGCAAACGCTCGCCCTTGGCCCGCCACAGGGTCTTGCCGTTTTTCGCCGTGACCAACGTGTCGTGGAAGCGCGCGTCGCTCATCTGCGAGGCCACGAAACGCCGCCAGATGAGCTGGTAGAGCTTGAACTGGTCCGCCGGGAGGAAGGCCTTCACCGCTTCCGGGGTCAGGGCCACGTCAACGGGACGGCAGGCCTCGTGGGCGTCCTGGGCGCCGCCCTTGGACTTGTGGGCCTTGACCTTGGCGGGCGCGTACTTCTCTCCGTAATGCCCGAGGATGAACTCGCGCGCGGCGCTTGACGCCTCGTCGGCGATGCGCACGGAGTCGGTACGCATGTAGGTGATCAGCGCAACCGTGCCGCGCTCGCCCAGCTCCACGCCCTCGTAAAGCTTCTGGGCCGCGCCCATGGTCTTCTTGGCCGGAAAGCCGAGCGCGCGGTTGGCCACCTGCTGCAGGGAAGAGGTCGTGAACGGCGGCGGCGGGCTCTTGGCGCGCTCCTTCTCGTCCACGGCCTCGACCGTGAACTGCCCGGCGCGCACGCTCGCCACCAGGGCCTCGGCCGCGTCCTGGCTGCCGATTTCCTTCAGGCCCGGGGCCACGGTCTTGGCGCCGATCTTCCAGAGGTCGGTGCTGAAAGGAGGCGGGTTCGCGCCCTCAAGTTTGGCCTTAAGCGCCCAATGTTCAACCGCCTGAAAGGCGCGGCGCTCGCGCTCGCGGTCCACGATGAGCCTAAGCGCCACGGACTGCACGCGCCCGGCGGAAATGCCGCGCTTGACGTGCTTCCAGAGGATGGGCGAAATCTTGTAGCCGACGAGCCGGTCGAGCACTCTTCTCGCCTGCTGCGCGCCCACCAGGTCGTCGTTGATGGGGCGCGGGTGCGTGAGCGCCTCCTTCACCGCGCGGGCGGTGATCTCGTTGAACTGGATGCGGCTGACGTTGGTGTTCTGGCCCTTGATGAGCTCGGCCACGTGCCAGCCGATGGCCTCCCCTTCGCGGTCCGGGTCGGGTGCGAGGTAGACGTGGCCTGCGGCCTTGGCGGCCTTGCGCAGGCGGCCGACAACGTCCTCCTTGCCCTTGATGATCTCGTAGCGCGGCAGGTAGCCGTTTTGCTCGTCCAGGCCCATGTCGCCCTTGGGAAGATCGCGCACGTGGCCGACTGAGGCCTCCACGACATAGTCCTTGCCGAGGAATTTGCCGATGGTCTTCACCTTTGCCGGGGACTCAACGATGATGAGGTCTTTTGTCATGATGGGGGAGGCTATAGCCACCCCTTGGCCGGTTGGCAAGGGGGGAGGCGGGCAGGGAGCTCTCCGGGCCCGGTTGACGTGACGCCCGCGATGTTATAACATTTGTAGCAACGCAACCCGTAACGGAGGTGCCCCATGCAGGCGGTGAAGGTCAGAAAGATTGGCAATTCCCTTGGGGTGGTCATCCCCAAGGAGGTGCTGGCGCGCATGAAGGTGGCCGAGGGCGAGACGCTGTACTTCACCGACGCGGCCGACGGCAGCGTGCGCCTGACCCCAGTGGACGAGGAATTCGCCGCGCAGATGGCGCAGGCCGAGCGCGTCATGCGCGCGGACCGCCACATCCTGCGGGAGCTGTCCAAGCGATGAGGACAGCGGCGAGCGGACAGGCCGCTTGGCGCTTTATTCTGCCATCGACCGTGCTGGCCATCCACGATGCGCAGATCGCGGACCACGGCGGCCTGCCCGGCCTGCGCGACCTGGGCCTGCTGGAAAGCGCCCTGGCGCGCCCGAAAAACCTGCTGGCCCATGCCGACCCCTCCTCTGGCCCGCCCGACGCCCCCGACGTCTTCGACCTCGCCGCGGCCTACGCTTACGGCCTAGCCCGCAACCACGCCTTCATCGACGGCAACAAGCGCACGGCCTACGTCGTGGCGCGGCTGTTCCTGCTGCTGCACGGCCATGACCTCACGGCCCCGGACGTGGAGCGCGTGCTGGTGTTCGAGCGCCTGGGCCAGGGCGAACTGACGCAGGAGGAGCTGGCGGGCTGGATGCGGGGATGAGCACGCAAAAAAGCCCCCGGCACTTCCGCCAGGGGCTTTCCTTTGCCACGCCCGCGCCCCAGCCTAGGACAACCAGGCGTAGGCGACGAGGAAGAGCAGGGCGTTGAACGGGACAGCGACGTAGAGGAGCAGTTCGCGTTTGGTCATGGCGGCCCACCTTTCGGCCTGTTATACAGTATTGCAGACACGTTGCAAGGGGGGGGGCTAATCCCGGATCAGGGTCTCCTCGGGCTTGGGCGGGCAGGCCTGCCAGAAGAACACATCCGCCGCCTGCTGGTCGCTGGGGAAGTCCTGCACCTTGACGATTTTGCCGCCGCGCAGCTCATAGACCCGCACCCAGAAGAAGTCCTGGTCCACGCCGCCGCGCTTCACCAGTCCCTGGCGCACGTCGATCACCTGCGCGCCGCGCCCTTCGGTCATGAAGGCCTCAGGGGCTATCCCCGCCCGCTTCAGCTGCCAGAGCAGCTGCCGGATCTCGCCGAGCCCGGTCTTGGTCCCGGCCAGGGTGTGCTGTCCGGTGACGGTCCACTCCGCTTCCGGGGCCAGGAGGGCGCGCATGCCCTCGGGGTTGCCGTTGGCAAAGTGGCGGTAGAACTCCTGCACGACCTCCACATTGGCGCGCGCAGCCTCCGGGGCTGGGGCAGACGCAGGTGGGGACGCCGCCCAGGCGACCGGCAGGCCCGGCGCGGGCGCAAAGAGCGTCAGCAGGGCCGTCAGCAGGGCCGTCAGCAGGACGGGCAGCAGGACGGGCAGCAGGACAGACTTGATGCTGGGCCCCTTGCGGGCCGGGACGGACAGGGGACCACTTCGCATGGCTGCGCTCCTTGGCTGAAGATGC
>CAZXZF010000092.1:0-9470 GCA_964645095.1 uncultured Desulfocurvus sp.
CCTTGGCGGCCCATTCGTCGGCGATCTCGCCCATGGTGGAGGAAGGCGTGATCGGGTAGATGGCCGCTGCCTCACTCATGGCGTAGGCCACATGCGTGGTGGCCGAGTTGCCGTCCATGGTCTTCATTTTTTTTGCCATGCTCATATCCCTCTTTCAGATGATGTGAAGGTTTGGGCTGTTGGTAGCGTATTTCAACAGGTAGATCAAAATAGAAGACTTGGCAACTTGTGTGCCAAAAGGAACGTGCATATTTTTGGCATAATAATACGCATGGTTGCGGAATGCGCCAGGCAATGGCGAGCCGGATGGCGCCGATTCCGTCCGAAAATTCGGCCAGGCCCTGTGAACGCGCGAACCAGGGCTGGAGCGGCTTTGCGGGCAGAATCCGGCCAGTCTGGTCCTTTGGACAAATTCGGGCTGGCATCCGGGCTGTTCTTGGGCTACGTAACATGCAGATTGGGAAATGCCGCAAACCTGACCGGAGTCCCATGGAGCAGTGCGAACTCATTCCGCCCAAGGGACCCTGGGCCAAGGCGGCAGACCGGCTGGTCATCCGGCTGATCGGGCTGCTGCCGTTCCTTGCCTGGTGGCCCCAGGTGAACCGGCGGACGCTCAAGGCCGACCTCTGGGCCGGGCTCACGGGTGCGGTCATCGTGCTGCCCCAGGGCGTGGCCTTTGCGGCCATCGCCGGGCTGCCGCCGGTCTACGGCCTGTACGCGGCCATGGTGCCGGTGGTCATCGCCGCGCTGTTCGGCTCGTCCTACCATCTGGTCTCCGGCCCCACCACGGCCATCTCGCTCGTGGTCTACGCCAATGTCAGCCATTTTGCCGACCCAGGAAGCGCGGAGTACATCCGCCTGGTCCTGACCCTGACGCTGCTGACCGGCCTGTTCCAATTGGGCCTGGGCCTGGCGCGCCTGGGCGTGGTGGCCAACTTCGTGTCGCATTCCGTGGTCACGGGCTTCACCGCCGGTGCGGCCATCCTCATCGCCACCAGCCAGCTGGGCACCTTCCTGGGGCTGGACCTGCCGAGCGGCGGCACCTTCCTGGCCACCTGGGGCAACATGCTGCAGGCCCTGCCCGAGGCCAACATCTATGTCCTGAGCCTTGGCGCGTTCACCATGCTCACGGCCGTGGTCATCCGGCGCTTCTGGCCCCGGCTGCCGAAGCTGTTGCTGGCCCTGATCCTGGCCAGTCTGCTGAGCTACGCTGTGGACGGCCCGGCGCACGGAGTGCTGCTGGTGGGCGCGCTGCCGGCGTCGCTGCCGCCCTTCACGCTGCCCGACTTCGGCCTGGGCGACCTGCGGCTGCTGGTGCCCGGAGCCCTGGCCGTGGCCATGCTCGGCCTGGCCGAGGCCGTGAGCATCGCCCGGGCCGTGTCCACGCGCTCCCAGCAGATGATCGACAACTCGCGCGAGTTCGTGGGCCAGGGCCTGGCCAATGTGCTGGGCAGCCTGTTCTCGGCCTACGCCTCGTCGGGCTCCTTCACGCGCACGGGCTTGAACTTCGAGGCCGGGGCCAAGACCCCGCTGGCGGCGGTGTTCTCGGCCCTGCTGCTGCTGGGCATCGTGCTCCTGGTGGCCCCGCTCACGGCATTCCTGCCCGTGGCGGCCATGTCCGGGGTCATCCTGCTGGTGGCCGCGAACCTGCTGGACCTGCACGGCATCCGGCACATCCTGCGCACGGACAAAAACGAGACCGGCATCCTGGCCGTGACCTTCCTGGCCATCCTCTTCGTGCAGATGGAGTTCGCCATCTTTTCCGGGGTCATCCTCTCGCTTCTGATGTATCTCAAGCGCACCTCGCACCCGAACTTCACGGTGCTGGCCCCGGACCCGGACAATCCGCGCCATCCGCTGGCCAACGTGGCGCGCAAGGAACTCAAGGAGTGCCCGCAGATCAAGATCCTGCGCCTGGACGGGAGCATCTTCTTCGGCGCCGTGAATCACATCTCCGAGGAGCTGCACCGCATCATGAACAGCTTCCCGGAGCAGTGCCACATCCTCATCGTGGGCAATGGCATCAACTTCATCGACGCCAGCGGCTGCCACATGCTCTTCAACGAGGCCCTGAGCCTCAAGCTCTCGGGCCGGGACATGTTCTTCTGCTCGCTCAAGGAGGAGGTGCTGGAGATGCTCCGGCGCGGCATGTGCCTGAAGCGCCTGGGCGGCGAGCACATCTTCGAGTCCGAGGGGCTGGCCATCGCGCAGATGGTGCCCCGGCTGGACCCGGAGCGCTGCGCCTGCTGCTCGATGCGCGTCTTCCGCGAGTGCGCGTTCATGCCCGGCGGGGAGCAGCACGGCCTGGGGCCGCTGCCTGAGGCCGCGCAGCCCATGGCCCCGTCAATCCGCTAGGAAAAGATCAGACGCAGGCCGTCGCGCACGAAGAGCGCGGCGTAGAAAAGCAGCATGATGCCAAGCCCCTGCATCACCCAGCCATAGCCGCGGCTGCCCAGCACCGGTCCGCAGCGCCAGGTGAGGAGCGCCACGCCAAGCTTGGCCGCGACGATGGTCAGGGAGAAGGCCCCCAGAAACGAGGCCAGGGTGAGCCAGCCGAGATCCAGGGACTGGAGCGCCAGGGGCGCGCCCACGGTCATCCAGAACAGGTACGGGCCGGGGTTGAGGAAGTTCGCCAGCACGCCCTTGCGGATGCTGTCCGGCCCCTTGGCCGGGTGCGCGTTGCCGGGGCCTTTGCCAGGGGGCCGCCAGCGCAGGCAGCCCAGGGCGCAGTGGAGCAGGAAGGCCGAGCCGCACAGGGTGATGGTGCCGAGGATGGGGCCGTGCCCGGCGGCGCTTTTGGTCAGCAGGATGGCCGCAAGCACGATGGGCGTGTCCGTGAGCAGCGGGGCCAGGGCCACCTTGCCGCCCTCGCGCGGGCCGTGGGCCATGGTCTGGGCGATGACCAGGGCCAAAAGCGGGCCCGGGGTGACGCCTGCGGAGAGCCCGAAGGCCATGCCCGAGAGGGCTGCCGTGGCCGCGCTGGTGATCATGGCCGCGTGGTCAGGAGCCGATGGCTTCGGACAGGAAGGTCTGCAGAAAGGCCTCGGCGCGCTCCTCGGACAGGGGCCGGGAGAACAGGTAGCCCTGGAAATATTCGCAGCCAAGGCCGGTGAGGATGTCGTGCTGGTTGGCGTTCTCCACGCCCTCGGCCACCACATCCATGCGCAGGCTGGTGGCCAGCTGGATGATGGCGCGCACGATCTCCAGGTTGTCCTTGCCGGTCTCCAGCATGCGCACGAAGGAGAGGTCGATCTTCAGGTGGTCCAGCGGCAGCCGCGTCAGGTAGGCCAGGGACGAATACCCGGTGCCGAAGTCGTCCACGGAAAAGGAGACGCCCATTTCGCGCAGTTCGTGCAGCTTGGAGATAACTGAGGTGCCGCTCTGCATCAGCGCCGTTTCGGTCACCTCCAGCTTGAGGTTTTTGGCGGGCAGGCGGGTGTCTTGCAAAATCTCGCGCATGCGCGGCAGGAAGTCGGTCTTGGGCACCTGCTGGGGCGAGAGGTTCACGGACATCATGGCGTCCTTCAGGTGCGGATAGCGCTCGCGCCATTTGGCCAGGATGCGGCTGGCCTCGCGCAGGGCCCAGTAGCCGAGCTCCACCACCTTGCCGGAGTCCTCGGCCACGGGGATGAACTCGCCGGGCATGATGAGCCCGCGTTCCGGGTGCCGCCAGCGGGCCAGGGCCTCGAAACCGAAGAGCTGGCGGTTCTTGCCCAGTTGCAGGATGGGCTGGAACTCCAGGAAGAACTCGCCCCGGGCCAGCCCCCGGTCCATGTCGTTTTCCAGGCGCACCACGTTCAGGGTCTGGCGCAGCAGCGACTGGGTGAAGCTCTTGATGCGGTTGCGGCCTTGTATCTTGGCGTGGTGCATGGCCAGGTTGGCGTTGCGCAGGGCCTCCTCGGCGCTGCCTGCCAGGGTCTGGCCCAGGGCCAGGCCGATGCTCGCGGTGACGTTGATTTCCTCGCTCCCCACCACAAAGGGTTCGGCCAGGGACTGGCGGATGCGCTTGACGGCCTGGATGGGGCGCTTGTAGCTGTCGAACTCCTCCATGAGCACCACGAACTCGTCGCTGCCGAGGCGGGCCACGGTGTCCAGTTCGCGCACGCTGGCGCGCAGGCGGTGGGCCACGTCCACGAGCACCGCGTCGCCGGTGGTGTGGCCCAGGGTGTCGTTGATGTTCTTGAAGCGGTCCAGGTCGATGTAGATGATGGCGTGGCGGTAGTCGGCGCGCCTCTTGGCGCGTTGCAGGGCGATGCCGATGCGCTCCAGGCACATGGTCCGGTTGGCGATGCCCGTGAGCGGGTCCTGCTGGGTCAGGTGGCGCAGGCGCGTCTCCATGATCTTGCGCTCGCTGCGGTCCTGGAACATGCAGGCGCAGAGGCCGGGCTCGACCTGGAAGCAGTGCATCTCAAAGGCCCCGGCGATGTTCTGGTCGCGGTACTCCAACTGCTCAATGTGGCAGGCCACCCCATTGGCGCAGACCTCGCGGAAGCGTTCCGGGGCCTCGGTGCCAACGAGGCCGGGGAAGGCCTTCTCCAGGGGCAGCCCGAGCAGGCGGCTGTTGTCCACGTGCAGGAGCTTGTCCGCGGCGGGGTTGGCTCCGGTGAAGATGAGCCGTCCGTCTTCTTCCAAACGGAAGAGGTGGATGCCCATGGGCGAGGACTTGAGGAGATTCTGGTAGCGGCGCTCTGCGCCTCTGCGGGTCTGCGGAACTGTTGCGCTCATGGCTGGCTCGGTGCCGGCCGATTTGGGGGGTCGCTTGGCTGCCATGCTGTTCCGTTGGTTCAAAGTCCGAGGAAACTGACCACTAAAATAGCACCATCAGGGTGAAATGGGAAGCGGGGAGAGGTGGGCATGCGCAGCCGCCGCTTTACGCGGATGCGGGGCCCATGCTAGCAAATAATTGATTTGGAAACAGGCCTGAAGTCAGACAGAACTGCACGGAGGTTCAGGATGTTCAAGGAGTTCAAAGCGTTCATCGTGCGCGGCAACGTGGTGGACATGGCCGTGGGTGTCGTCATCGGCGCGTCCTTCGGCGGCATCGTCAAGTCCCTGGTGGACGACGTGCTCATGCCGCCCATCGGCCTGCTGCTTGGCCGGGTTGACTTCTCCAACCTCTACCTGACCCTGCGCGACGGCGCCACGCCCGGCCCCTACGCCGCTCTGGCCGAGGCCAAAAAGGCCGGGGCCGTGACCCTGAACCTTGGGCTTTTCGCCAACACGGTGATCAACTTCGTCATCGTGGCCTTGGCCATCTTCCTTGTGGTGCGCGCCGTGAACCGCCTGCAGGCCATGCGAGAGGCCAGGGAGCCCGAGGAGGCGCCCAGCACCAGGGAATGCCCCTTCTGCGCCAGCACCATCAGCATCAAGGCCGTGCGCTGCCCGCAGTGCACCTCGGAGCTGGCCGGGTAGGTCGTAGACCCTGCGCCATCTGGCTGCTGACGCAGTCGCCGGAGTACAAGTACATGTTTCTGGCGGACTTGGACTGGGCGATCATTCCGCCGTACCTGCTCAACCAGTACCGCATCTTTTACAAGGACGATAAGCCCATGGCCAGCGTGTGCTGGGCCACTGTGAATGACGAGGTGCTGGCGCGGCTGAAGAAGCTGGGCACGCGCATTCGGCCACGGGAGTGGAACTGCGGGGAGCATGTGGTGGTCATGGGGGTTGTGGCGCCCTTTGGCGGCGGGGAGCAGGTATTGGAGGAAGTGAAGCGGACGCTGTTTGCGGGAAAGGTGGTGCATATGTTGCGGGATGTGGCGGGTGGGGGAGTTGCAAAATGAATATTTTCAAAGTTGGCAAGTTGTTAATTTTGGGAGCAGCACAAAGACTGAAGTGGCGTGCATTCGTCTGTGCTCTCGTTGGTGCATTCTTTATGTTCACGCTCGCTTGTGTCCGGGCTAGTGCTGCGCCCAACCAAGCAATATTACGCCAAGTGCATGGAGAAGAGAAAATGACCGACCAGGCGCAACCGCAAAAAATCGTTACGAACAAATCCGTCATCTCGACTGGTTTTCGCTATATGCGCAGTGTTGCCTGGAGCCCAGACAGCAAGCTTTTTGCTGTTACGCAGACAACCGGGCTCACCGCATCAATAGTCGTATACGATGCCGCAACCCAAAAGATTGTCAAGAGTTTGGAACCCCCAAAATGCGGACCATATTCAGGTGAGAACGAAGCCCACGGTGGGGATGTCTCATTCAGCCCCGATGGACGCTATTTGGCCGGGGGCATCGGGATTATTACCTTGTGGGACACCAAAACCTGGCAACCTGTGCGGGATATTCTGGGGCCATTTGAGCGCGGCTCGTATGCGGCTGGTCCTGTGGAAAGCATCGCATTCAGTCCGGACAGCAAGTCGCTGGCGATATTATACAGCTCTGTGCTTTGGCCAGAATCTATGCGCGTTGATGGCCGTGAGGCCATATTTGCAGTTGCGCGCATACGCAAGACTGATAAGTCTATATCAAATTCACGCGCAATCATGGCTTTTGATGTCGAGACAACGAATCGAGTCTTTCTTGTTAAGGAAGAGAAAGCAATAGATAGCGTTAATAAAATTTCACGAATGTTTACTGGAGGTGTTTCGTATTCACATGATGGGAAATACATTCTTTCCGCTGACTGTGGTGGAGTAAGACACGATTTCCTCACAAAAGATGATGATCCATCGAAAAAGTACACTCGGATATTGTTTTTTGATGCGAAAACAGGAATGATTGTGAATGAAATTCAAGATATTCATGTGATGAATGTTACTTCGTCTGCATTGAGTCACAACGGGAAATTCATCGCGACTGGTACAGATACAGGAGCAAAGAGGTCAACACGTAATCAATTTTCTGACAAATGGTATTCCAATAATAATACTGACCCAATTCGGATATGGGACGTCGCGAGCGGAAAAAAGCTACAAGAACTTGGTCCCATTCGTGGCTCCGTGAGATCTTTTGCGTTTAGCCCTGACGACAGAGTGCTTGTCTCATGCCAGACAGATATTAGTGAGAATGAAACGATTTGGCTCTGGGATCTTGCCAGCGGCCAACTGATTGAGCGTGTCAGCACACCGAGAAGTGGACATGATTTTCATGCGTGCGCATTAAGCCCCGATGGGCGCATCATCGCCATGCCCGTCGCAGACAAGATATATCTGGTCAATATCAAGCCACAGCTTCAGTAAATAGTACGCATCCTGTTCAAGTAAATGGTTGCCGCAACGTGGCAAAGCAAGAACCGTATTCATTGTCAAAATGCTGGAGGCAATAAGTAATGACCATAACAACGAACGATGCCGCACTCCTGACCATGCAGGCCTACAATGCTAAAAAGGATGAAGCTGGCAATGCAATCCAAGGTTCAGTAAATGTGCCTGCTGGATGGTCACTTCTAGACGTATATGATAATACATCAGAAGGCGGTGACGCTGGTGCTGTTTTTATCAACAATGACCCTAATTCTAAAGAGATATTTATTGCTGGTCGCGGGACGGCGACATTTAATGATTTACCTCAATTAGTTAGCATATTTTTTACTGGGACACCCACGGATGAGCGTGTTGCAAACGCTCGTGCAATATTGAATACATATCGTGATGATTACCCAGAATACAATATTCAGGGTGGCGGTCACTCTCTGGGGGCCATTGTTTGGGGTACTGTCAGTATTCAAGAAAAGATAGACGGGCGTGATCTGAACGTTCTTGCCTTGAACGGCCCGAGCCCTCGCACCAGAAGTTTTTTTGATTCGAACGTTCAATCTATTCGTTCCAAAGAAGACCTTGTGAGCTGGTGGGGTGCAGGTTACTCTAACGAAACTACATTAAATACTGGTGCCTCATATTTGTTCGGTCCTGGGGGCACACATGCGATTGATAGACTTTTAGATACCATCAATGATACTGGCCTTGGCGCACATGATTTAGGGCAACCAATTGATATATCTCGCATGTTAGATATACGCACTGTTACTTCTATGCGAGTGAACGGTCAAAGTGTGACTTCGGAATCAACTAGACCAGCCAACCCAGCTGATGACGAGAGGAAGCTGCCACAGGTGATTCAGGTCGGATACGGGAATGACGCGGTAGCGTATGGTACACTTAATGTTGCTAATCTGAACACAACAGAAGCGGAACTTAGAACTGCTAACACTCAGTCTATTCAAGATGGCAGCACATACATCGATAGTGGCATCATATTTGCTGAACTTGGCAAGGTTGTGCACATTCCGAATAGTGGTGACTTCGTAGCAGTCTCTGAAGCGACAATGAGGAGTATTGAGGGAGCGTTCAGCGATCACAACATCAGCTATGCCGCCAGCAATTTAGCTTCCGCCGCCGACTACAACGACTACAAGCGCAATCAACTCCTCTCTGAAGCCAACCTCCTGGGCTACGACTTCTCCATCCCGGAGATCGCCGACCGTTCGCTCTATGGCGAGATGCAGGCAACCCTTGCCTCCTTGAATGATGACATGGAAGGCATGGGCTTTAGCGAGGCCGAGAGTCTGCGCATTCTGAAATACTCATCGGCGGCGCTGCCAAGCTACGTTTCCCAGGACACCTCCGGCGCGGGCCTCCCGGATTACATGAACCCGGACATGAGCGGCGCGATGGCTGAGTACGACTATACCTCCGGTGACGGCGCAGAATTTGATACGTCGGTATTTGACGAAGAGTACGCGGTGATCGGCGATACACCAGCCTATGATACGTTTTACGACACTGAATGGTACGACTACGGCTACGACACTTCGGGCGACACAGGCGGCGGATCAGATGGCGGCGGCAGTTCCGGCGGTGGCGGCGGCGGCGGCTATTTCGATCCGTGGGGCGATGACCCCTATGGCGGCGGAGGTGGCGATACGGGCGGCGGTGGCGGCGACGATGGCGGCAGCTGCCCCATCGGCATAGACCTGGGCAACGGCACAACGCCCCTGGCCAAGGATAACCTGAGCCTGGTGTCCATGTTCAATTCCACGGCCTTTTTCGACATGGACGGCGACGGCTACCGCGAGCGCACCGGCTGGGTCGGCCCGGACGACGGCCTGCTGGTCATCGACCTTGCCGCCGACGGTGGCGTGGGTGGCGACGGCGTCATCGACAAGGCCACAGAGATCTCCTTCAAGCTCTGGAGCCCGGACGCAACCAGCGACCTGGACGGCCTGCGCCTCGCGTTCGACTCCAACAACGACGGCATATTCAACGCGCAGGACGCCCGGTTCTCCGAGTTCCGCATCTGGCAGGACCAGAACCAGAACGGCATCAGCGAGGCGGGCGAGCTGACCACCCTGGCCGAGCGCGGGCTCGTGGGCATCGACGTGAACAAGCCCCTGCTGGGCGATAACCTCTCCGTGTGGAAGGACGCCAACAACAACGGCGTGCAGGACGCGGGCGAGGTAACGGGCGACGGCCAGACCGGTTCCCCGGCGCTTGCCCCTGGCCAGGGGCTTGCCATTGCTGCGCGCTACGG
>CAZXZF010000093.1:0-9443 GCA_964645095.1 uncultured Desulfocurvus sp.
CCGAAGAGCTTGAGCACGCGCTTGGCCTGCTTGTTCAGGGCCTGGTTGGAGCGCAGAAGCGGGGTCTTCTTGTCCAGGGCCTCGCCGGTCCAGGAGAGGAACGCGGTGGGGATGCACAAAAAGGTGCCGTTGGGGTTCTCCAGGATGTAGGCCGGGCTGGTGACGTCCCAGGCGGTGTAGCCTCTCGCTTCAAAGGTGGAGCGCAGGCCGCCGGAGGGGAAGCTTGAGGCGTCGGGCTCGCCCTGAATCAGGAGCTTGCCGCTGAACTCGGCGATGGCGCCGCCCTTGCCGTCGGGCACGAGGAAGGCGTCGTGCTTCTCGGCGGTCATGCCGGTGAGCGGGTAGAACACGTGGGTGAAGTGGGTGGCGCCCTTTTCGATGGCCCAGTCCTTCATGGTGTTGGCCACAACATCGGCAATGGTGGCGTCCAGTTTTTCGCCCAGCTCGATGGTTTTTTTCAGGGACTTGTAGACAAATTTAGGCAGCCGCTCCTTCATCGCCGTGTCGTTGAAGACATTGGCACCGAAGAAATCGGTGGGCTTGGTGTCGTGGTAGTTTAAGGGGGCGTGCGAAGGTTTGTAATTGATGACCGCCGAGATGGCGTTCAGACGTGCCTGGATTCCGCTCATGGTGGCTGACTCCTGTAAATGTGGCGTTAGGTGTTCTTTGACAGTATTGTGGAATGTGGCCCTGAATCCGGTGCGGGCTGCCAACGCGCGCACTCTAGATCAACTGCCCTATCCGAATCAACCCTGGCCGCTTTGAACAGACGGAATACACCGCCTGCCCCGAACTTTCAAAACTGAAGATATCAAGAATCGGGCCAAGCATGATTCTTGTGTAAATACAGATGGTTTGAAAATGCTGAGGCAGGACCTGGCCACAAAGTAGGACGGAATTGTAAAATGCACGGCATTGCATGTCGGAGCATGTGACAAATTTGTCTGAAGCGCTGCCCGGTGCTTGTCTGCGGCGTAGACCGGGCTGGCGAGCGGGCGCGCCTGGGGGAGCGGCTAAGTGATTCCCTTTCGGTTCATGTAGGTGCCAAGGCGTCTGTCTTCCGTGAGGATATGGGTCATCACCCAGTCTTTGAGGAAAATTCCGACTTCCTTCTTGGGGGGCACGCGCAGGGCAGCGTACCCAGTGGCGAAGTCGTTCAGGGCCCTTAATATCTGCTCGTGCTTTTTCTTGTGCAACGCAAAACCAGGGTAATTGTTCTCGTCCATGAGTTGGTTTTCCGTTTTGAAATGAAGCTCGGTATGGGCGATGGCCTGGGAAAACAACTGCACCGGATCGTTGGCCTGCCCCCCGTAAAACAGGACCGTGTAAAGCTCCTCGGCAAGTCTGATCAGTTCCTTGTGCTGTTCATCAATGATGGCGACGTTGACGGCATAATCATCCTCCCAATGGAATAATCCTTCCTTGCCGTCGTTGCTCACGGTCTTGCCCAGGCGCTTTTCATACGTTTCCAGCAGCTTCCAGCGTACAATGGGGATATCCGACAGCACCGTCCCCGGAATGGTGTAGATGGTGGAGTCCTTGGCTGCTTTGGCCTTGAACAGGCAGGGAATGTCGAAGAGCACCGTGCTCTCGTTGAAGAAATCGCCAGGTCCGAGGGTTTCGATGATCCTGTCGCCCACGAGCAGGTCGATCTTGCCGGACTTGATCAGGCAGAGCTTGGGTTCGGTGCAGGGGGTGAGGGCCTTGCCATCGGTTATCGTTTGGTTGCCGATTGCTCCGGCAATGGCGTTCTGGCGGGTGCAGGTCAGGCCGTCGCCGAAGAGGCGGCTGGTGTACAGGAAGCTGCGGATGTCCTGCAGACGCAACATCTCGTCGAACAGGCCGTTGTTCTTCACGAACATGGCATACAGGTCGAGCGGCACGCGCAGGGCCTGGACAAAATTGGCAGCGCGGTAGGTTTCAAGGGATGTCTTGCCCGTGAGCGCAGTGTATTCGCCCAAAAGCCCGCCGGTGGTCAGGGTGCTGTAGACACCGCTCTTGGTGCGGATCACCTCGACCTGGCCGGTCAGGATGAGGTGCACGCACTCGGCCTTGCGTCCGGCCTTGAGGATGAGGGTCTCGGGGTTGATCTTCAGCACCGGGCAGTTGAGCAGGACGCGCAGCTTGCTGTCGGAAACCGTGGGGAAGTATGAGTTCAGGAAGTGGTAGGCATAGGAGCGCACATAGTCCTGATGCGCGGGGATGAGCACGTCGACCATGCCAAAGGGCGCACCGGAACCGATCTCCTTCTGCCTGTATGTGAGCGGCAGGGCCGTGTGCGCCAGCAGGATCTTGCCCGACTTGTCGTGGGCGAAGTCCTCGGCGTCGCCGTGGATCATGCCGCCGCCGATGTCGAGCTTCTTCAGGTCCACGGGTTCCTGGTAATTGGCGCAGACCTCGTCGTAGAACTCCTTGGAGAGGCCTGGCGCGTCCGGGTCGGCGGTGATCATCTTCCTGAGCAGGCTCAAGCTGGCGATGTCCGCGAAGTGGGCATAGGTGCGGTAGCCGTTGCGGTCGAGCGTGCGGAAGAGCATCACCGTGGTCTCCACCGGGTGCGGCGAGAACACCGGCTTCACCTCCAGGGTGTCGATGTCGTTCCACTGGCCCAGTTCCAGGTCGTGGAACTCGAAGTAGTGGTTGAACTCCTCCTCGCTGGTCATGGCCAGGGCCGCAAGCTTCTTCATCACCGAGGCGCGCACCGGCCTGGTTGCATAGTAGGGGATGCGGTGGTCTGAGCGCATGAGCGCAGGCAGGCCGCAGAAATGGTCGTCGTGGGCGTGGGTGTGGAAGATTCCGGAGATCTCGTTGACGCTGATGCCCAGGGCGTTCAGGCTGTGCATGATGTTCGGCCCGGCGTCGATGAGGTACACCTTGCCCTGGAAGATGACGATGCTGGCCATGGCCGGGCGGTTCGGGTCCCAGCCGTCGCCCTCGCCGGAATGCAGCACGGCGAAGTAGTCGCGTTTGATGTGGTGGAAGCCAAGGACGTAGGAGGGCTGGTCCAGGGCCTGCGGCGGGGTGTTCAGGTCCACCCGGACCGACTCCTTGCCGTAGGAGATCTCAAACTGGTTGACCTTGAGGCGCCTGGCGAAGACCTTGTTGCGGATCTCCTGGGGCTCGTTCTCCACGACGACGAGGTCCAGGTACTCCTCCATGCGCCGGATCTTGCCGAAGGCGAACTTGAGCTTCAGGCGCATCCAGGCCTTGGCATCGTCCGCAGAGGCCCCGGCAGCCATCATTTCTTCTTCGGAGACGAGGCCGTAGTTGCCCCGGTAGATGTACTCCATCTGGGCCTCGACCTGCTTGCGCGAGCCGATGAGAGCGGGCTTGATCCCGGTGTTGTTGGGATGTCCGGGGATGATCCGCCCCTGGCGGTAGAAGATCTGGAGGATGGGAAATTCGGAGAGGTTGGCGAAGCGCCCATGCTGGATGAGCTCATCGGAGAGCAGGATGGCGTTTGGGCCGGTCTCGAAACTGACGCCCTCGACCTCAACGTTCTGGATCAGGCCCCGTTTCATCAGGTGCTTGACGCTGTCCGCCGGGCAACCGCACAAAATATATACGTCGGCATCCGGGATGCTTACGAAAAAAATCCCCTCGGCCGCCTTGATCTTGGAGATCTTTCCCATGCATTCCCCGGAGTATTCAGCGCGCAGGCCGCACAAAGCGCGGCTGTCGACGCTGTGGTTTCGGTATCGTCAAGGATAGCCAAAGGTCAGGTGCTGTGTAAGCTGAAGCAGACCCAATGTCCAACAAGGCAATATCTTCGGCGGCGGTATCTGTCCAGCAAATTGAGCTATAGAAATTTTTGATCTTATGTGCCTCTTGAAATCAGCATTAACTTTGGTGTAGGTGTTGAGAATTGGAACTCCATGCGACAGTTATGATATTCTCTCACCGGGCGGTCTGAACATGGACGAAGCAGGCAGAGCCGAGAAGATTCTCATTGTCGATGACGAACTCATCAACCGCAAGGTTCTTGAGGGCCTGCTCAAGTCCTATGGACTTGAATGCGTCACGGCTGATTCCGGTCCTGCGGCCCTGGCTTTGCTGGATGAAAGCATCGATCTGGTGCTCCTGGACATCATGATGCCCGGCATGGACGGCTTCTTTGTGGCCAAGGCCATCCGCGAGATGCCCACGTTCGCGGACCTGCCCATCGTCATGGTCACGGCCCTCTCGGCCAAGGAGGACCGCCTGCGCGCGGTGGAGGCGGGGGCCAACGATTTCGTGGCCAAGCCCATCGATTCCACGGAACTCAGCGTGCGCATGAAGTCGCTCTTGCGCATGAAGGGGTACCACGATGAGGTGAAGGGCTATCAGCAGCATCTGGAGCAGATGGTCGCGGAGAAGACCAAGGCCCTGCGCGGCGCGTTGGTGGAGTTGGAGCACGCGCGCCTGGCCACCGTGCGCGCGCACATGGAGACCATCCACAAGCTGTCCGCAGCGGCGGAATACAAAGACGAGGACACGGCCAGCCACATCCTGCGCATGAGCCGCTACTGCGCGGTCATCGCCGAGCACGCCGGGCTGGATGACGAGACGGTGGACCTGATCCTCAACAGCAGCCCCATGCACGACATCGGCAAGATGGGCATTCCCGACGCCATTCTGCTCAAGCCGGGCAAGCTGGACGCCCAGGAATGGGAGATCATGCGGCGGCACACCGTCATGGGCACGGACATCCTGCGCGGCGGGTCCTCCAAGTACCTGGAGACCGGCGCTGACATCGCCCTTTCGCACCACGAGAAGTGGGACGGCTCCGGCTACCCGCGCAACCTCGCCGGGGAGGACATCCCGCTCTTCGGCCGCATCTGCGCCCTGGCCGATGTGTTCGACGCCCTGACCACCAGGCGGCCCTACAAAGAGGCCTACAGCAACGAAAAAGCCATCGAGATCATGACCCGGGGGCGCGGCACGCATTTCGACCCGGCCCTGTTCGACATCTTCCTTTCTGAATTCTCCCTTATCGAGGCCATCCAACGGGAATACCGCGACTAGGGCCTGTTTCTAAAAGCGTCTTTTGCCCCCTGGACGTTGTCTGAAGGTCGGCGCGAGCCGATTTTGGTCCAGGGCTGTACCGCATGAGTACACCCCCTGGCCCCCAAATAGGCTCTCTCCTCGCCAGGGAACAAAATCCATCAGTTGGAAACAGACCCTAGCCTCCGGTGGTTTCAAGCTCGCGCATGATGCGCCGGAGTTCGTCGGACAGCCCCGCGAGATTCTCGATGGTGCGGTGGCAATCCTCCACGGCGACGAGGGTGGTGCCCGCGATGCTCATGATGTCCTTGACGGCGTGATCGATTTCACCGCTTGCCCCGGACTGTTCCTCTGCCGCCGTGGCGATGGCCCTGATCTGGTCGGATGTTGACGAGGCAAGCTTCAACACCTGCTCCAGCGACTGGATGGAGTCCCCGGCCAGACGGTTGGCCTCCTCAATGGCCGTGTTCGAGCGTTCGACGTTCTCAATGCTCTGCCTGGAACCATTTTGCACCGAGGTGATGGCCTGTCCGACCTCCTTGGTGGCGACCATGGTCTTCTCGGCGAGCTTGCGCACCTCGTCGGCAACCACGGCGAAACCGCGCCCCGCGTCGCCGGCGCGCGCAGCCTCGATGGCGGCGTTCAGCGCCAGCAGGTTCGTCTGGTCGGCGATGTCGTTGATGACGTCCAGAATGGTGCCGATGCCCTTCACGCTCTCGCCCAGTTCGTGCATCTGCAAACGCATGGTGGCGGAAAGTCCGTGCACCGCGCCGATGGCCTCGACAGCATGCTGCACGACGTCCTTGCCGTGCTGGGCCGTGTCGCGCACGTGCTCGGCATCGCGGGAGGCCGTGGAGGCGTTGCGCGAAATCTCAAGGATGGTGGCGTTCATCTCGTCCATGGCGGTTGCCGTTTCCGTGGTGCGGGCCTTCTGGGTGTCTGCGCCCTGCTCGATGCTTGCCACCTGCTGCACCAGGGCGCCAGAGGCCCCCTCGACTCCCTGCACCACGCCGCTCATCTTGCCGGCGGCTTCCTTGAGGCCCTGGCTGCGGGCCAGATTGGCCTTCTCCTGGGCGATGCGGGCCTCGTTCAAGGCGGCTTCGGCCTTCTCGGCCATCTGGAGCGCCTCGCTCTCCTTGGTGCAGACGTTCAGCATGCCTTCCTTGAGCTTCTGCACCATATGCCGCAGGCCATCGGCCAGGACGCCGAGTTCGTCCGTGCTGGTGTACTCCAGTTCGCGGTCCAGGTCGCCCTCGGCCACTGCGCTTGCGAACTCCATGCAGCGCGAGACAGGGCTTGCAACAGTGCGGTTCACCAGCCAGATGATGAAGAGCGCCAGGGACAGGGCCACGCCCCCTCCCAGGAGCATGCTCTTTTGCGCTGCCGCACTGGCCGCCTTCTGGATGTCCTCGATTGGGGCGAAGACAAGAATCGTCCAGCCTGTGGTCTTGTCCTTGCGCACGGCCACGGCCTTCTGCCCGTTGTCCTGAAAGTCCATGTAGTCCTGGGACTCCACCGCCAGGGAACGCTTGCCCCAGTCCGTCTTGCTGAGCTCGTCCTTGAGCAGCAGCTCCTTGTTCGGGTGGGCCACGGTCATGCCCGAGGACTCAAGGATTGCCACGTAGCCGGTGCTGCCGATCTTCATGGTGTTGATCTGCGAGGTCAGGGCGTCCAGGTCGATGGCGGCGGTGAGCACGCCCACGAGCGTCCCTTCGGCATCCGTAATTTTTTGGGACAGGATAACGACCTTTTTGCCGGTGGTGCGGCTCTGGATGGCCTTGCCGATGGCCCGGGACTTGCCCCCCTCGACAATGGTCTTGAAATAGTCGCGGTCGACTACATTGACTTTGGCTGCCCCTCCCGTGGCCGTGGTGCCGAGCAGGTCGCCTTTGATGTCGAAGATGTTCACATACTGGATGGTCGTTCCGTCCATCTTCTTAAGTATGTTGGAAAAGTGCGTGACAGCTCGCTTCGCCCCGTCGCTTGTAAAGACCTCGCGGACGAAGTCCTCTTCACTCCAGGAACTGAGCATCTGGTAGGTGATGTCTACATCTCCGCCAATGTCCTTGGCGATGGCCTCGGAGAGCAGAACCATGCTCTCCTTGAGCATGACTTCCATGCTGTTGCGATTCAAGGAGGCATTCAGCCAGATGACCACGGCGAAGCCGATGGTGACCAGCAGCACGGCGGGAATCAGAAACTTTGCTTTTATCCCGATTCGTTTCATGGGGGGCTCCGAGGCTGTATGTTGCTACGGCAAGTTGACTGAATTTTCTCGTATTGATTTACCACAATAACGACTTTGTTTGCAAGGACTCAAATTGATTTGCGCGTGTCGTGCGGAAGAATTTCAGGATTTGAGATGCTGACGGAGGAAAGCAAAAACTGCAGGAACAGCACGTTGGAATATCAGTACTATAAATTCTCTAGACAATTTATCCCGACCGATGTAGGAGAACGTAATTTTTAACGCTGATGACACGTCCGCCCCATGTCTTGTGCCTGGGGCGACTGCGGAGGACCTGTCATGGGGAAAATGGATTGGTCTGTGGACCAGCTTGAACGCGACCTGGCCGCAAGCTTTGCCTTGCTTGGGCGCATGGAGCAGGGCGGCGCGCTTGCCCCTGGCGAGTCCACAGCCCTGGCCGACGGGGTCATGCGCTGCATGAACGGCGCGCTGCTCAAGGTTTCCGAGAGCCTGGAGGCCCAGGCCCTGCTGCGCCGCGAGCTGGACGCCATGCGCGAGGAGTTCGGCCGCACCGGCAGTCATCATCAGGCCTTCATGCAGGCCCAGGACCAGCGCATCCACATGCTCGAGGACGAGGTGCAGCGCCTGCGCGCCCAGTCCCTTCTGGTCGAGGACGCCCTGCGCCACTTCCCGTCTGATGAATTCCTCTCCCGTCCGCTTGTGGTGCGTTCGGCCCAGGGAGATTACCTCGGCGTGTCCGTGGTGGCGGGCGCTCCCCTGTGCATGGGCGACTTCGTGCGCCTGGTTGAGCAGGGTGGCGACCATCGGCGCATCGTCTGCACCCTCTGGGAGGAGCGCGGCACGGACTGGTTTTTGACCATGAGCTTAAGCGGCCAGGGGGCCGCGCACAGGCGTTGCTACGTGCTGGAGACCAGGGCCGTGCTGACGCCCAGCGGCAACCAGGTCACGGAGCTGGTGGGCATGGCCGAGAACGGCGAGCCTGTTTCGGATGATTTCCTCTTGCAAATGTTCCGGCAGTTGCGCGAAACTTTGCAGGAATAATGAGGAATTGCTCTAGATTTACTCTTGATTGACGCCCTCTCTTTAGGGTAGGATGTTTTCCATCTCCCGTGTTTCTTTCGGAGGAGCAGCCATGCCGCAAGTCGCCGCCAGGATCAGCAATGACCACGAGAAGTGGCTCAAGGACTTCTTCAAGACCAAAAGCGCCGGGGCGGAATTCATCCTTCCCTGGGCCGTGGACGTCTTCTTCAAGATGATCCGCGGCGTTTCCGTCGAGTTCACGACATCAGAACTCAAGACCGTGCTCGAAGCCTATCGCGATGTGCGTCTGCTGCCCAACCAGTCCAAGCAGGCCTATCTCATTTTGCGCGTCGAGAGCGCCTGCGAGGAGCGTGATGCCCACATCATGCATGGCGCCAGCCGCAGCAACCTGGAGATCAAGTTGCGCCGCCTGAACGACCTGCAGGCCACCGCGCTGATGATCTGGGCCACGGCCTACTGGACCAGCAAGGCCTGGAGCGGCGTGTCCCTTGATGATTTCGTCAAGCTCACGTGCACGGGCAGCTAGCCGGCCCGAGCCAAGCGGACCCGGACCATTCCTCCCGCCAGACAGCCCCCCCCAGGCGCTCCGACCCCAGGCGTTGTGTTTTTTGCGCCGCAACGAGCCGACCTTTTTTGAGGATATCCCCAGATGCATGACTGTCCGACGATCCTGACCATTGCCGGGTCCGATTCCGGCGGCGGAGCGGGAATACAGGCCGACCTCAAGACCATCGCCATGCTCGGCGGCTACGGGTCCTCGGTCATCACCGCGCTCACGGCCCAGAACACCACGGCTGTCACCGGAATCCATCCCGTGCCAGCCGACTTCGTGGTCCAGCAGTACCTGGCCGTGACCTCGGACATGAACGTCCGCGCGGCCAAGACGGGCATGCTCCTCTCGGCGGAGATCATCAAGGCCATCAGCCAGGTGCTGGCCCAGCGCAGCTTTCCCCTGGTGGTCGATCCGGTGTGCGTGTCGCAGTCCGGCACGCGCCTGCTCGAAGAGTCCGCCGTGGCGGCCATGGCGCGCAACATGTTTCCCCTGGCCGATCTGCTGACCCCGAACCTGCCCGAGGCCGAGCTGTTCGCAGGCATGCGCATCAAGAACGCCCAGGACATTTGCGAGGCGGCCGAACGGCTCCTGGCCCTTGGCCCCAGGGCCGTGCTCATCAAGGGCGGGCACATGGACTCCCCGGCCAGCACGGACTGGTAC
>CAZXZF010000094.1:0-9395 GCA_964645095.1 uncultured Desulfocurvus sp.
GGATTGTGGGTGATGCGCACGGCGGAGTTGGTGCGGTTCACGTGCTGGCCGCCGGGGCCGCTGGCGCGGAACACGTCGATGCGCAGGTCCTCCTCCTTGACGTCGATCTCGATGTTCGTGTCGATGTCCGGGTACACGTCCACCGAGGCAAAGGCCGTGTGCCTGCGGCCCGAGGCGTCAAAGGGCGAGATGCGGATCAGCCGGTGGATGCCCGCCTCGCCCTTGAGCAGGCCGAAGGCATACGGCCCGGTGATCTGCAGGGTGACGCTCTTGATGCCCGCCTCGTCGCCGTAGAGCCGGTCCAGTTCAACCACCTCGAACTTGCGCGATTCGGCCCAGCGCAGATACATGCGCAAAAGCATCTCGGCCCAGTCCTGGGCGTCGACGCCGCCAGCACCGGGGTGGATCTCCAGGATGGCCGCGGTGTCGTCGTCCGGTCCGGAGAGCAGGATGGACAGCTCGGTTTCGTCGAGCTGGGCCTGGAAGATGCCCAGATACTCTTCCAGGGCCTCCAGGGCGTCCTGGCCCTGGTCTTCCTGGGCCAGCACCAGCCAGTCGTCCACGTCGGCCTTGGCCTGGGCCAGGGTGTCGTAGGTGCCCAGGCGGAATTCCAGGCCGCTTTTTTCACGCAGCACCGGGGTCAGGAGTTCGGGCTTGTCCCAGGCGCCGGGTTTGGACAGCACGCTCTCGATCTCGCGCAGGCGCTCCCCCAACTCGTCATAGTCAAAGGCGCCCCCAGAGGGATGCGTATTGTTCCAGCAGGGCATTGCCCAGGGTCTTGAGATCGGCGAATTGCAACATGGGGCTCAGTGTCTCTTTGTTCGGATGACGTTTAGGGACGCTTGCGCGGGAACGTTCTGCCGCCCAGGAAGAGCAGGGCCGCGAACAGCACGGCCAGGACGCCCGCACAGGCGAGAAGCAGGCCGTAGTATTTGTGGTACACCGTGGTCTGCGACCTGGCGTGCACCTGCCAGGCTGCGGCCAGGGGCTCGAACTGCGGCCCGGCTCGGTGGATGCGGCCCAGCGGGTCGATGAAGGCCGAGATGCCGGTGTTGGTGCTGCGCACGATCCAGCGGCCCTGCTCGATGGCCCGAAGGGCGGTCAGGTTCAGGTGCTGCATGGGCGCGGACGTGGCTCCGAACCAGGCGTCATTGCTGATGTTGACGATGAGGTTCGCGCCCTGGGACACGCGCTCCTGGGCCAGCCCCGAAAAGATGGCCTCATAGCAGACGAGGGTGCCTATGGCCAGGCCGCCCGTGCGCAAGGGGTTCTGGCCGTGGCCGGGTGCAAAGTCGCCCACGCCGTGCACCAGCTTCTGCAGCGGCAGCCAGCCCGGCAGGGGCATGTACTCGCCAAAGGGCACCAGATGCTCCTTGTCGTACCAGCTCAAGGCGGAACCGTCGCCGTTCAGCAGATACGCCCGGTTGAACAGGGTGTAGTCGCCGGACCGAAGGGTATAGGCCGGAGCGCCCAGGAGCAGGGTGGCATTGGTGCTGGCCAGGAAGTCAAGCACCGGCTTGCGCAGCGGGCTGTCATCCTGAAAGTAGAAGGGCATGGACGTCTCGGGCCAGACGATGAGCGACGGCTTGGCGGTGATCTGCACCTTGCGGCTCAGGTCCACGTACCGGGTCACCGTGGACTCCTGGTAGGACGCGTCCCATTTGAGGCTCTGGTCGATGTTGCCCTGCACCACGGCCACGGTGCGCGGCGGGCTGTCCTCGGCATAGGTGCGCAGGCTGAACGAGCCCAGACCAAGCACCAGCAGCGCAGCCGCAACAGCCGCCACGGCGCAGGACCGTGAATTGCGGGCGAGCACGGCCCCGCAGGCGATGAGCGCCAGCACCCCGGACAGGCCGTAGGCCCCGATAAAGGCCGCCGGGAGCACGACGATGGTCCAGGGCACAAAGGCGGCGCTCAAGGTCAGCCAGGGGAAGCCGGAGAGCAGCGTGGCCACGGCCAGCTCCATGAGCGTCCAGGCAACGCCGAGGAAGAGAAGCCCGGTCAGTTCGGACAGCCGCCGGGAGGCCAGATGCGCGGCCAGCCCGAACAGGCCGAAGTATGCGCCCATGGCCAGGCTCAGGAGCACGGGCACGGGCAGGGCCAGGAGCCAGTGCACCCCGCCGAAGTGCTGCACCGGCCAAAAGACCCAGTACAGGCAGCCCAAAGCGGCCAGGGAGCCGGCCAGCCAGGCCTGCCGGAAGGCGTCGCGCCAGGTCCCGGCGTTCTGGCCAAGGACCATGAGGCCAGCGGGCAGGAGCAGGGCGGCCAGGGGCAGCTGCACCAGCGGGTTGGCGTGGCCGAGCCAGGTGCCGGCCGCTGTGGCCAGGATGAAGAGATGTCTGGGCTGCACCGGAGCTACTCGGCGCGCTCTACGCGCAGGGTTTCGATGTGCTTGGGGTCGGCCTCGTGGACCAGGAAGCGCCAGGGGCCGAGCACAAAGGATTCGCCCACGGGCGGGATGCTCCCGGCGACCTCGCAGAGGAGCCCGCCGATGGTCTCCACCTGCTCCGAGTCCAGCTCCAGGCCGAAACGCTCGTTGATCTCGTCCAGGGAGAGCCGGCCGGAGACCAGCTGGCTGCCGTCGGGCAGCACCTGCACGTCCTCGGGCCGCATGGCGTCGTGTTCGTCGCCGATCTCGCCGACAATCTCCTCCAGCACGTTCTCCAGGGTCAGCATGCCCGCTGTGCCGCCGTACTCGTCGGTGACGATGACCAGGTGGCTCTTGCGGGTCTGCATGTCGTGCAGGAGCGTCTTCAGGTTGGCGGTTTCGGGCACGAAATAGGTCGGCCGGATGAGGCTCAACAATTCTGGGTGCTCCGCTTGGGGCAGCAAGAGGGGGCCGACAATGTCCTTGGCGTGCAGCACGCCCACGATGTGGTCGCGGTTCTCGCGGTACACCGGGATGCGCGAATGTCCGTGCTGCACGATGAGTTCCGCCACCTCGACCAGGGTGCTGTCCATCTCGATGCTGACCATGTCCGGCCGGGGCACCATGACCTCGCTGGCGAGCTTGTCTCCCAGCTCCAGGACGTTGGTCAGGATGCGGATGTCCTCCAGCGGGATGTCGCCCTCGTCCAGGGCTTCCCGGAGGCATTCCTCAAGCGGGGTGTCGGACTTGCGGAAAAGGTTGCGGAATGCCGAGAGAAAATTGCCTGTTGAGCCTTCGTCCAAGATGTCTGCTCCTGCGGAAGATGCTGTGACTGTCCGTTGCCAGTACCATGATTATTCGTAAAAGTTAAAGATATTTCGCACCTGGGGCAATGTCAAGGCTGCGTATGGGCAGCCTGCCCCCTCCGGGCGGTCAGCGCAGTCCGAGCCGGCCGAGCTTGCGCAGGTGGATCTGAAGGCAGGTGACGGCCGCAGGGGTGATGCCGGAGATGCGCCCAGCCTGGCCCAGCGTGGCCGGGCGGATGCGCGCGAGCTTTTCCACGGCCTCCCGGGTCAGGCCGGAGACCTCGGCAAAGTCGAGATCCGTCGGCAGCGCCGCGCCCTCCAGGCCCCGGCTGCGCTCCACCAGCTCAAACTCGCGCTCCAGATAGCTGGCGTAGCGGATGCGCGTGTCGGCCTCTTCCAGCACCAGCGCGTCCATTTGGGGCAGCTCCGGCCAGAACGGGGCCAGGTCCTGGATGTTCACCTGGGGCTGGCGCAGCAGCGCGGCCAGGGGAATGCCCTTGCCCGGGATGCTCGCGCCGATGCGCGTCAAGAACTCGCGCGTGGGGGCGTCCGGGCGCACGCGGATGGAGCTGAAGGCCTCCAGCACGGCGGCCAGCCCCTTCTGCTTGGCCTGGAACAACGTGTATCTCTGGTCGTCCACCAGGCCGAGGGCGCGGCCCAGCGGGGTCAGGCGCTCGTCGGCGTTGCCCTCGCGCAGGAGCAGGCGGTGTTCGGCCCTTGAGGTGAACATGCGGTAGGGCTCCAGGGTGCCGCAGGTCACCAGGTCGTCCACCAGCACGGCCAGGTAGGCCTGGTCCCGGCGCAGGATGAAGGGCGGCAGGCCGTTCTGGGCGCAGAAGACGTTGAGCGCAGCCCAGAGCCCCTGGCCAGCGGCCTCCTCGTAGCCCGAGGTGCCGTTGATCTGCCCGGCCAGGTACAGGCCCGGCAGGGGCTTGGACTCCAGGGTCGGCAAAAGCTGCGTGGGCGGGGCGAAATCGTACTCGATGGCGTAGCCGGGCCGCACGATGCGGGCCTGCTCCAGGCCGGGCACCGTTGTCAGCAGGAGCTTCTGGATGTCCAGCGGCAGGCTGGTGGAGATGCCGTTGGGGTACACCTCCGGGCTGTCCAGGCCCTCGGGCTCGATGAAGATCTGGTGCCGCTCCTTGTCCGGGAAGCGGGCCACCTTGTCCTCCACGGACGGGCAATAGCGCGCGCCTGTGCCCTTTATGACGCCGGAATAGAGCGGCGAGCGTTCAAACCCGCTGCGGATGGCCGCATGCGTGGCCGCATTGGTGTACGTGAGGTGGCAGGACACCTGGCGCAGGGGCACGCTGCGGTTCAGGAAGCTGAAGGGCCTGGGCGGATCATCGCCGGGCTGCTCCTTCATCACCGAGAAATCAATGCTTGACTTGAGCAGCCGCGGCGGGGTGCCGGTCTTGAGGCGGCCGAGCTCGAAGCCCAGGCCGCGCAGGGACGGCGACAGGCCCTGGGCCGCAGGGTCGCCCAGGCGGCCGCCGGAGAAGTGCGTCAGGCCGATGTGGATGAGGCCGGAGAGAAAGGTGCCGGTGGTCAGGAGCACGCTGCGCGCGCGGAACTCCTGGCCCAGGCGCGTGCGCACGCCGCAAGCCCGGCCATTCTCGGCCAGCACGGCCTCGGCCATGTCCTGGCAGATCCAGAGGTTTTTCTGGGCGAAGAGGTCGCGCTGGACCACGCGCAGGTATTCGGCGCGGTCGATCTGGGCGCGGCTGGAGCGCACGGCCGGGCCTTTGCTCATGTTCAGCTGGCGGAACTGGATGCCTGCGGCGTCGGCCCAGCGGCCCATCATGCCGCCCAGGGCGTCGATCTCGCGGACCATGTGGCCCTTGGCCAAGCCGCCGATGGCCGGGTTGCAGGACAGATGCCCGATGCGGTCGATGTTCACCGTGAGCAGCAGCGTGGACAGGCCCAGGCGTGCGGCGGCCATGGCCGCCTCGCACCCGGCGTGCCCGGCGCCGACGATGACGAGGTCAAAAGTATCCGGAGGGGCTGGCCTGCGCTGCATGGCGGCCTCGCGCCTGCGCTAGTCGAAGAGCATGGACGCCATGACCTTGGCGTCCTTGATGCTGTTCTTGATGGATGAGCGTTCGTTGGGCTGGTGGGCGTTGTGCATCAGCGTGCCCCAGACCGCGGCCTGGTGTCCGGCGCGGCGCAGGTAGGCCGCCACGGTGCCGCCGCCGATGCCCATGAGCTTCGGCTGGTTGCCGAACACGGACTGGACGCAGCGCACCAGCCTGGTCACGACCTCGCTGTCCGCCGGGGTGGGCGGGGCGGCCTGCTCGCGCTGCACGAATTCGTAGCTGATGCGCACCCCGAAGTCGCGCTCCACCTGATCGCCAAAGCCCTTGATGGCGGTCAACACGTCGCCCAGGTCGTAGCCGGGCATGACCCGGCAGTCCACGTAGAAGACGTCGCGGCCGGGAATGGTGTTGATGTTTTCCACGTTGGCCTCTTTCTTGGTGGGCTCAAACGTGGAGTGGGGCGGGTTGAACAGGGGGTCGCTGCGGTCGAAAATCTGGTGCAGCTTGGGGATCTGCACGATGAGGGCCGAGGCGGCGACAAGGGAGTTGATGCCGGCCTCGGGCGTGGAGGCGTGGCACTGCTTGCCTTCCACCACGACCTTGAGCCAGAGCATGCTCTTCTCGGCGATCTCGATCATCTCGCTTGTGGGCTCGCCGAAGTCCGGCACCAGGAACAGGTCGTGCGGCCCGAAGAGGTCGGCGTGCTGCTTGACCACGAAGTCCAGGCCGTACTTGCTGCCGGTTTCCTCGTCGGCCACCAGGAGCACCCCAAAGTTCATGGGCGGGGTCCGGCCCAGATCGAGCAGGGACTTGGCCACCAAAAGCGAGCAGACGATGCCCTGGTGGTTGTCCTCCACGCCCCGGCCGATGATGATGTCCCCGTCCACCTTGAGGGTGTAGGGGTCGGAATCCCAAAGGGCCAGGTCGCCGGGGGGCACGATGTCCGTGTGCGAGATGACCCAGAGGGTCTTGGTCGTGTCCGCGCCGGGAATCACGGCCACAAGGCTCGGACGGTAGCCGCAGGGCACTGCCGGGTCCGGGGCGCGCAGTTCGCGCACCGTGGCGAAGCCCATGTCCGCGAGGTAGCCCTTGAGGAACTCGGTCTTGTCCTTTTCGCCGGGACCGCCGTTCATGGGGCCCAGCGCCGGTATGGCCACCAGCGCGCGTTGCAGGTCGATGACCGTCTGGGACTGCGCTTCGAGGTGCCGGTGGATCTCGGCAAGCATGGTGGGCTCCGTGTTGGGCGGCAGAGGTTTGGCGCCTGGCCTGCGCCGGAAACAAAAAGGCGGGGTTGCCCCCGCCTTGTCGTGTCGTCGGGCTAGCGGCCCCTGGCAGCGCGCTTGGACGCCTTCAGAGGGTTGACCTTGGCCTTGCCCTGCTTGTCCAGCGTACCCTTGACGTGGGTGGCGAAGTTGCAGATGCCACGAATCCACTTCTGGGCCGGCTGGGCGTAGCTCGGACAGTAGGAGACGCTCTCAAGCTCGGTGATGCGTTCGCAACCGGTGCAGCTTTCCACCACCGGGTTCATGATGACGCCCTTGAAGGACAGGCCTTCAGCGGTCATGACCGCGCCGTCCAGGGGGCTTGCCTTCTTCTTGTCTTCAGCCATGGGAATCTTCCTCCTTGCCTGGCGCGGGTACCGCAGCCAGGGTGTCATCGTAAAAATTAGAGAGCGGCTCTTTATTCATACACGGCCCTGTTTGTCAAGCCCGCCCGTTTGGGAAGTCGGCGACAGGCCCGGCTTCAGGCCAATTTGTTGATGGTCCGGATGAGCACATCCGTGACCTTTTGAGCGTTCTGCTTGAAAATGTGCAGGATCTCGTCCCAGGTCACCGGGGCCTCGTCGGTCTTCCAGCAGTCGTAATCCGTGGACATGGCCACGGAGGCGTAGGGGATGCCCGCCTCACAAGCCAGAATGGCCTCGGGCGCGATGCTCATGTTGATGACGTCCGCCCCCCAGAGCCGGAACATGTTCGATTCCGCGCGGGTGGAGAAGCGTGGACCCTCGATGGTGACCACCGTGCCCGTCTTGTGGTGCCGGATGCCCAGCTCCTCGCAGGAAGCGTTGAGCAGGCCGCGCAGCTCTTCGGAGAACGGGTCGGCCATGGGCGTATGCACCGGGTCGTGCGGGGCGAAGGTTTCGTGGAAGGTGGTTGCGCGGTGCCTGGTGAAGTCGATGAGCTGGTCCAGCACCACGAGGTCGCCCCGGCCGATCTCCTGGCGCAGGGAGCCGACGGCCGTGGTGGTCAGGATAGCGTCGCAGCCCAGGTCCTTCAGGGCCATGATGTTGGCCCGGTAGTTGACCTGGGAGGGCGGAATCGTGTGCTCGCGGCCGTGGCGGGCGATCAGGAAGATGTTGTGGCTGCCGATCATGCCCGCGCGCACGGCAGAGGAGGCGGAGCCGTAGGCTGTGTCGACCTGGATGTCCTTGGGAGCGTGCAGGATGTCCGGGTTGTCCAGGCCGCTGCCGCCGATGATGCCGATGTTCGCCATGTGCGTGTCCGTCCCTAGAGCTTGAGCAGGCACTCGTGGGGAATGCCGTCAAGCTTGGCCGGGCCGTCCAGGAAGCCAAGTTCGATGAGGAAGCCGATGCCGACGATGGCGCCGCCGCCCTGCTTCACGAGCTGGATCATGCCGCCCGTGGTGCCGCCGGTGGCCAGCAGGTCGTCGATGATCAGCACCTGATCGCCAGGGGCGACTGCGTCCACGTGCATGCACAGGCTGTCTGTGCCGTACTCCAGGTCATAGGTGACGGAAGTGGTCTTGTAGGGCAGCTTGCCGGGCTTGCGCACCGGGACAAAGCCGATGTTCATCTTGTAGGCCAGGGGCGCGCCGAAGATGAAGCCGCGCGCCTCGGCGGCCACGATCTTGTTGGCGCCGGAGTCCTTGTAGCGCTCGGCCAGGGCGTCGATGGAGTAGCTGAAGGCCTTGGGGTCAGCCAAAAGCGGGGTGATGTCGAAAAAGGTGATGCCGGGCTTGAAGTCCAGAACATCGCGAATGTATTTGCGCAGGTCCATGAGGCGGGCTCCTTATATGTAAAGATGCGAGGTTCTACTGAGTCTCCAAAGCAGTTGTCAACCGTCAGGGCAGTTGCTAGGCTTAAAACCATGATGAGAATACGCACATGGCCCTGAACGGGCGCGAGGGCAGGGGGCAGTATAAGCCCGCCAAGCGCAGTCTGGGGCAGAATTTCCTTAACGATGCCAACATCGCCCGCAAGATCGTGGACAGCCTGGACATCCGCCCCGGAGACAATGTCCTGGAGATCGGGCCGGGGCGCGGCGCGCTGACAAGGCATATCCTGGCCCGCCAGCCCGGGCGGCTTGTGGTGCTGGAAAAGGACGACGATTTGGCCCAGGCCCTGACCGCTCTTCATCCATCAATCGAGCTGGTGGCGGGCGATGCCCTTAGGTTTCCCTGGCAGACCCTGGAGCCCGAGGCCGGCTGGAAGATCGTCGGCAACCTGCCGTACAACATCGCCTCGCCCCTGATCTGGGACATCGTGAGCCAGGCGAAGTTCGCCGCCGCGGTGTTCATGGTGCAGCTGGAAGTCGGGCAGCGGCTCAAGGCCCCGTCCGGGGGCAAGGACTATGGCGCGCTGAGCGTTTGGGTGCAGAGCCACGCCCGGGTGGAGCTGCTCTTCAAGGTGCCGCCGCAGGTGTTTCAGCCCCAGCCCAAGGTCACTTCAGCTGTCATGCGTTTTATTTTGCTTCCGCAGCCGCCGGAGCCAAATGCCGCAAAGGCGCTGGCAGCAACGCTTCGGATGTGCTTTCAACAGCGCCGCAAGCAGCTCGCTACCATACTGAAATCAAAGGGGATTATCGGTAGTGAGGACATCCTCCTGGGGCTTGGCGTCCAGCCCGCCCAAAGGCCGGAGACGCTTGAGCCGGAACGGTTTCAGGCGCTGTCAAATTGCCTGCGAAACAAATTTGGCTCTTGACTTGGGTTTTGCTTTGGTGTTTATCGAGGTTCAGTTGCAGATCAAGGCGGCACGGAAGGGATTTCAGGCCGTCATGAAACCGCGAATGCGGGTACTGGCAGGAGAGCTTACGTCGGTCAGCTAGCGACACCTCGCAACACTGAATTTCATCGCAAGTTCGTGATGGCCGAAAAAGCAAACAGTGACTCACCAATGAGGAGGAAGGAAACATGACGAAGGCTGAGCTGGTTGTCAAAATCGCAGAA
>CAZXZF010000095.1:0-9241 GCA_964645095.1 uncultured Desulfocurvus sp.
TGACGGGGGTGGCTTCCATGCCGCGCTTGCTCAGCAGGTCGGCAACGGCGATGGCAGCGGTGACGGAGTCAGCATCGGGATTTTTGTGACCAACAACGATGATAGCCATGAAAAGTCCTCCTCTAAAATATTGGGATTGCCAAGGGTTGTCCATTTCCGTTCGGACGATTGTTCCATTTATCACAAAGATCGGGCCTTGCCAAGCTAGAAGATGCCAGCCAGCCGGAAAAATCCGAGCGCAACGGCCCCCACGCCAACGGAAAGGTAGAGGCTGCGGAGCCGCAGGGACAGCAACCCGCCGAGGCTGGCGGCGATGAGGAACTGGTTCCAGGTGAGCTCCGAGTTCAGCAGGAATCCAGAATACTGGTTGAGGGCGAACTGCAGAAGAACGGCAAGCACACCGGCGCCGGTGAGGAAGAACAGCCAGGACACCACGAGCTTGCCCAGGAGCGTGCGCAGGATGAGCTTGCCGGGCACGTCATCCCCCGCAGGGCGGCGCACCCAATGCAAAATCCCGCTGTAGGACCTGTTCAGGCGGTCGCGCAGGTTGCGGTCAAGCCGCGCCCCGAGCCAGGCCATGGGCAGACCAAAGACAAGGGCCATGAACACGAGCGGCGGCGAATCCAGCCCGAAGTAGGTTGCCAGGGCCAGGCCGGTGAAGGCGGCGGCGGTCATGTGCGGCGGAATGAAGGTGCCGACCGGGATGAAGTCGAGCCAGAGCAGCTCGTAGAATATGGCGATGTACAGGCAGGAGGACATGTTCCCGAACGCCAGGCCCCAGCAGAGGCCGATGACCAGCGGCCGCTCAATGAGCCCCAGGCTTACGGAAAATCTGCACAGGGCGAACAGGGCAAAAAAAAACCGACTGCGGCGAACCACGCTGGCCCGGTCAGAGGCATGTCTAGCATCATGCGAACCTCACATGCACAGGGTCGTTGGGCACACAACGGAAGTCCAGCTCCACGCCCTTGCTCATCAGGAAGCGCAGGCAGGACTCGTCATCCGGGCCGAGGGACACGCTTGGCGAGAGTTGGCGTTTGCCGCTGGCGTAGTGCAGGTTGCCCACGTTGAGAATCTCCAGGGGCAGGCCTTTTTCAAAGGCCCGGCGAACGTCCAGGCAGGAGGAAAAAAGCAGGAGCGTGGCGTCACGGGAGGCCCCGGTCATGCGCGGATCGCGCACCAGCTGGTCGATGCTGAGGAAGGCGCTGTCCACGGCCCGGGGGATGGCCAGGGCCATGATCTCCTGCTGCAACTCGTCCCGGGCCAGGTCGTCGTTGCCCACGACGATGCTGCGCGCCCCGATGTGCGGCACCCACGCCTCCACCACCTGGCCGTGGATGAGCCTGTTGTCAACGCGTACCCAGAACATGGATCAACTCCCGGCGGGCTTCTTGCGCAGCATCTCGCCCGGCACCACGATGCCCTGCTGGCCTGCCGCCTTGGCCTTGGAGGCCAGTTCAGAGAGCGTGAGCGTGCGGTCCTGCAGGACCTTGAGCAGCATGGGCAGGTTCACCCCGGCCACAACCTCGAGATTTCCGTTCTTGAACAGGGACAGGCTCAAGGTCGTGGGCGTTCCGCCAAAAAGATCAGTGAGCACGATGACGCCAAGGCCGGTGTCCAGGCTGGAAACCCCGGATTTCAAGGCCACCAGGATGTCTTCCACCCCTTTGGACACCTGGACGCTCACGGCGGCAACGCCCTGCTGCGGTCCGAGGATCATCTGCGCGGCATCCAGCAGGGCTGCGCCGACCTCCCCATGGGTGACCACGAGGACGCCTGCCATCTGGGGGGTGGGCTTTGTTTCTGAATTCTCCGTCATGGCCTCGCCTGCAGTGCGCAGCAAAACACCGCGCCTGGTTCTGGCACCTCCCGGTCAGCCGAGATCAAAGTGCCGATGCTCAAGTGTTACGGCATAGCCGCTGTCGCGCAGGGTGGCAAGCAATTGCTCGGCCATGGCCACGGAACGGTGGCGTCCCCCGGTGCAACCCACGGCGAGCGCGATGCGGTAGCGTCCCTCGGAAGCGTACAGGGGCAAAAGATAGAGTAAGAATTCCTGCAACTTGCACAGGAATGTCAGGCCGGGTTCAACCTTGAAGACGTAGTCGGCCACGGCCTGGTCCTTGCCGGACATGGGCCGCAGTTCCGGCACGAAATAGGGATTGGGCAAAAAACGCAGGTCAAAGACGAGGTCGGCCTCGGCAGGAACGCCGTACTTGAAGCCAAAGGAGATGACATGCACGCGCATGCCCTGCCCCGTGTTCTCCGACGAGGTAAAGCGCTCCTGGATCATGCGCCGCAGGTCGTGGATGGAGTATTCGCTGGTGTCGATGACCAGTTCGGCGTCCTTGCGCAGGGGCAAGAGCATGGCCCGCTCCCTGGTGAGGGCCTGCTCCAGGCCGAGGCTTGCGCTCTCCAGCGGATGCGGGCGCCGCGTGGTGGCGTAGCGACGCATGAGGGAGGCGTCCTTGGCCTCCACAAAGAGCACGCGCACGAAGATGCCCTTGGCGGACAGCTCCTGCAGCGCGTCGTTCCACTGGTCCAGGAAGTCGTGCTGGCGCAGGTCCATGCCCAGGGCCAGGCCGCGGTGCTTGGAGTCCTTGCCAAGGAACAGGGAGACGAGCTTGGGCAGCATGGCTGCAGGCAGCCCGTCCACGCAAAAGTAGCCAAGATCCTCAAAGACGTTCAAGGCCGTGCTTTTCCCGGAACCGGACAGTCCGGTCACCACGACCACGGGAAAAGCTTCTGGCATGTTCATGGCGTCACCAAAACCTAATACCCTTGCAGCAATGCGAACAGGGCATCGCGGTCCTTGGCGTCATAGAAGTCTTTGCGGAAGGAATCGTCTTTCAGCAGCCGGGAGATGTGCGCCAGGATGCGCAGGTGGATGCCGGTCATCTGCTCCGGGGCCAGGACAAGGAAGAAGATGGTGCAGGGCTTGAAGTCAAGGGCGTCGAAATCAACACCTTTCTGGCTTCTGCCAACGCAAATGATGATGCGCTCCAGGGAGGCGAGCTTGCCGTGGGGGATGGCCACGCCCTCGCCGATGCCCGTGGTGCCCAGACCCTCGCGGTCCAGGAGGACCGCGAGGGCGAGACCAGCATCCACGTTCGGATGACGGGCAGCCAAGGCTTCGGTGAGTTCACGCAAGACCTCGGCCTTGCCCGTGGAGGCCAGCGATGGGAGCACCAGCTCCCGGTCGATGTATTCGCCAAGGCGCATCATCAGTTTCCAGGATCAATCAGACCGAAGTCGCCGGTCTTGGTGCGGTACAAAACGTTCACCCGGTCCGTCTCGGCGTGCCGGAAGACCAGGAATTCGTACTTGAGGGCGTCCAGCTGCATGGCGGCCTCGTCAACGCTCATGGGCTTGGGCTCAAAGAGATCGGACTCCTTGATGATGGGCGCGAGGTCGCTGGCATCCTCCGAGAAGCTGATGACGTCCATGCGCGCGCTGCGCGGGGTGCCGGCGTGGCGGCGGTCCTTGTGGCGCTCGCGCATGCGCTTGAGCTGGGATTCGAGCTTGTCCAGCACCAGGTCGATGGTGGAATACATGTCCTCGGACTCTTCATAGGCCGAGATGTGCACGCCGTCGGCAGTCAGAATGACCTCGGCCTGATGGCGGAACTTCTCCACGGCCAGGTTGATCTGCAGGTCTGTTTCCGTGGTGTCGCCGATGAACTTGCCCATCTTCTCGAAACGGGAAGCGGCATATTCCTTCAAGTGGTCGGAAGGATCGAAGTTCTTGAAGGCGTAACTGATGTTCATTCGCAACCTCCTTAAGATGTGGCGGGCGACGCCGGTTTAGAAAATCTGCTTGCGCTTGGAGGAAGACTCAATGTTCATGGCGGTGCGGTACTTGGCCACAGTCCGCCGCGCGATGTTCACCTCCAGCTTCTGCTTGAGGATCTCGCCAATCTGCTCATCGCTCAAGGGGCGCTTGGGGTTCTCCTCCCCGATGAGCTGCTTGATGAGCGCCTTGACCGACTCGGAGCCGACTTGCGTTCCATCGTCCAGGTCAAGGGCGCTGTTGAAAAAGAACTTGAGCTCATAGATGCCATGCGGGGTCGCCACATACTTGCTCGTGGTGATGCGGCTGACCGTGGACTCGTGCATGCTGATGTCCTCAGCCACCTCCTTGAGAATCAGCGGCCTTAAGCGGGTCACTCCATCTTCAAAGAACTCGCGCTGGAAACGGACAATGCTCTCCATGACCTTGTACAAGGTCCGCTGCCGCTGGTACAGGCTCTTCATGAGCCACTCGGCGCTGCGGATCTTTTCCTGAAAATAGTCCTTTTCCGTCGATGTCTTGGCCTTGACGTTTTCCACATAGTAGGAGTTCAGCTGCAGGCGCGGCATGCCATCTTCGTTCAGCACGATGACAAAGTCCTGGCCATTCTTGAACACGAACACGTCCGGGCTGACGTACTGCGGCTCCCCGCTGAAGAAGTTGGCGCCGGGCATGGGCTCCAGGGTCTGCATCAGGTCCAGGTATTCCTTCAAGCCCTCCATGCTGATCTTGAACTTCTTGGTCAGGGGCTTGTAGCGATGCTTCTCCAGGTCCTCCAGGTGATCGCGCACCAGGGACACGAGGATGGGATCACTCAGGCCCAGGACCTCCATCTGCACCAGCAGACATTCCTGCACGGTGCGCGCCGCGACGCCCACCGGGTCCAGGCGCTGGATGCGCTGGATCACGGACTCGACGGCCTCTGCGCTGACGTCGGTCAAAAGCGTCTGGAGTTCTTCGATGGTGGCCTGCAGGTAGCCCCGGGAGTCCAGGTTGCCGATGACCACATCGCCGATGTCCAGTTCCTCCTCGGTGAAGCGCGACAGGCGCATCTGCCAGGAGAGATGCCCTTCCAGGCTGGGGCGGCAGGTCAGCCGGGCCTCCAGCGACAGGCCCTCCTCGGGAACTTCCAGGTCGCGGCCCATGGACTGCTTGGTGACGCTGGAGAACTCGCCGAGGTAGTTCTCCCAGTCGGCGTTGCGCATGATCTCTTCGTTGGCCTGGCTCTCGGCGGTGTTGTGCGCGCCCTCGTAGTCGTCCAGGTTCTCCGTGCTCGGGGCCGTGTCTACGACCTCGGCATCCAGCTCCTCCAGGAACGGATTCTCCATCAACTCCTGCTGGATAGACTCCACCAGCTCCAGCCGCGAGAGCTGCAGGAGCTTGATAGCCTGCTGCAGCTGGGGCGTCATGACCAGTTGCTGAGTCAGCTTGAGTTGTTGGCGAAGCTCCAAACCCATACGAGAAACCAGTGCCTCCAAAATCCGTTGCGTCAAAAATACGATATTTCCAAACGCTGTGCGCATCTCTGCGCATGATCAGTGTGCCACAGGCGCAACTCGTCCGCAAGAGAAAAAGGATAACCCCTCAGGGATACGTACTTTTTCCAATCGGCGAAGCACACATGAAAAAAGTGTACCAACCTTCATGGGCTGTGTAAATCCACAATTCTGCAGGTCTGGCTTGGAAGGAAGCGACGGGGTGCAGGATGTTCCTGCAAATACTGGATGTTACCCGATGGCTAAAGACTGAAGGACTCGCCCAGGTAGAGCTTGCGGGCCTTGCTGCTCTGCACGATCTCGGTGGGGCTGCCCTCAAGGATGACCATGCCCTCGTAGACAAGGTAGGCGCGGTCGCAGATGTTCAGGGTCTCACGCACGTTGTGGTCGGAGATGAGGATGCCGATGCCCATCTTCTTGAGCACCGCGATGATCTCCTGGATGTCGATGACGGCGATGGGGTCGATGCCGGCAAAGGGCTCGTCGAGCAGGATGAACTTGGGGTTCAGGATGAGCGCGCGGGCGATCTCCAGGCGTCTGCGCTCGCCGCCGGAGAGGAACATGGCGGGCTGGTGCGCCAGCTTGGTGATGTTGAACATCTCCATGAGCTCGAGCGCCCTGGCCTCGCGCTGGGCGCGGGTCATGGGCGTGTTCTCCAGGATCACGTCCAGGTTCTTGCGCACCGAGAGCTTCTTGAAGATGGAGCTCTCCTGGGGCAGGTAGGACAGCCCCCTGCGGGCGCGTTCATGCAGGGGCAGCTCGGTGACGTCCACCCCGTCGAGCATGACCTTTCCGGTGGTGGGGTTGACCACCCCCACGAGCATGTAGAAGGTCGTGGTCTTGCCCGCTCCGTTGGGGCCGAGCAGCCCCACAACCTCGCGGTCGCGCAGGGTCACGTTGATGTGGCGCACGACCTCGCGGTCGCCGTAGCGCTTGGACAGGTTGGTGGCGATGAGCTCGGCCATCTATTCCTTGTCCCCCTTGGGCGTGTAGAAAATGGCCTCCACGCGGCGCTGGGTGCCGCTGAGGACCTCGCTGCGGTTCTCGCGGATGTAGAACTTGATGCTCTCGCCGCGCACGGTGTTCTGGCCCTCGCGCAGGATGGGGTTGCCGTCCATGCGGATGACGCCCTCGGCGACCATGTAGGTCAACTTGGCGCAGGCGCCCTCGTTCTTGTTGGCCACCAGGCGGACATTGCCCTCGGCCACGATGCGCTCGATGGTGTCGCCGAAGTCGCCCGGCCCCTTGTCCTGCTGCTTGGCGTCCTTGTTCTTCTTTTTGTCCGAAAAATAGGCGGTGATGCGCTCGGCCCAGATGGCCGTGTCCGTGTGGGTGCCGTGCACGTTGCCCAGGAAAACCACCGAGTTCTCGGCCTGGTTGTAGACCATCTTGTCCGAGGTGATGCGCACCGGGGCCTGCTTGGAGAGCCCAGGCTGGTTGCCCAGAAGCGCCGGGCTGTCCTTGACCGCGCCCTTGATCTCCGGGGCCGGGGCGGACTTGCCCTCAGGCCGGGCCGGGGGGGCGGGCTTGAACTCAACGGCGCCGACCGGAGTGGCCGGGGCAGAAGCGGGCTGGGCAGAAGCAGGCTGGACCTGCGCGGGCGGCGCCTTGACCATGCCCTGCGGCACATAGCCCACGGCGCTGGCCTCGCTCACGGCGCGGTCACTGAGCCGGAACACGGCGAAGAACCCGTCGCGCAGGAAAGCGGTCTGCACGCGCTCGCCAGGGGCCAGCACGGCCACCACCGGGGACTTGAGCGAGCGCTCCTTGTGGATCTCGGTGCGGGCTTCAACCTGCCTGATTTGGGCGGGCTCGGCCTGCCGGATTTGAGCGGGCTCGGCCTGGGCCATGGCACGCGCGGGCGCGGGCGCTGCGGGCGGCGCCGGAGCAGCGGCAGCTTTGGGGGGCTGGGCAGCCGCGTCAACGGGCTTGAGCAGGCGCACGTCGGCAAAGCCCAGGGCCTTGGCCTCGTCGCGCTCTTTCTCGCCAAGGTCAAAGACAGTGCCCCAGCCAGAGGCGCGCACAAAGTCCACCCGGACCTTTTCGCCGGGCTGCAGGGTGCGCACGACGGGCGCCTTGGGGTCGCGGAACTGGCGCACGTTGGTGGGGGTCTCCACCACGCGCACCTCGCCCCAGCTCTGGCCCAGGGCTGCGGCGGCGGTCAGGACAACCAGGGCCAAACCCAGGATGAGGCTGGCGGCTGGCCCACGCGGAAGTCGCTCGTGCCTCACTTCGACTTCTCCTTATTGAATGCATTCATGGCGGCCGGGATGAGTTCCGCTGTGACGCCGCCTGCTGCGGTGAGCTCGCGCGTCTCCAGGTTGATCTCAACGGTGGTGGCGTTGACTGAAAAATCCGGCCTGCTCACCCCCACCCGACCCTTGAGATAGACTTTTTTCATGGCCCCGATGTAGTCGAACACGTCCGAGGTCAGGACAAAGGAGCCATAGCGGCCGGTGATGTTGTCCCGCAGGGTCATGGTGTTGCTCTGCTGGTTCACTTCGCCGGTGTCGGACTGGATGAAGACCTCCTGGCGGTCCGCGCCGACATAGGCGGTGAGCTGGGGCCGCAGGACCTGCACGATGCGCTGGTCCATGCTGTACTGGGCGGATTTGGCGCGCACGCGCCAGAGCACCTTGCCGTCCGCGCCCTGCACGAGTTCCAGGTCCAGGGCCAGGACATCAGGTTCCGGAGCCTTGGCGACGGGCCTCTCAGGGGCGACGCTGCGCCCGCTTCGCTGCTCGTTGACCACCAGACCGATGGCCAGGCCGAGCACGAAGATCAGCACCACAAACACCAAGGACTTGCGCATTCATCCGCTCCACTTCTCCCAGGCTGCGTCAAACTGACCCCGACAGCGCAGGAGGAACATGATGGCCTCTCGGACCGCTCCCTGGCCGCCTTGCAACCTGGACACCCATTTCGCCAGCCGAAGTATCTCCGGCTGGGCATTGGCCACGGCCATGGGCAGGCCCACGGCCTGCATCACGCCCGCATCCACCCAGTCATCGCCCAGGTAGGCGATCTGAGTGGCCTCGCAGCCGAAACGGCCGCGAATCCCCTCCATCAGGGGCACCTTGTCCACGTGTCCGGCGTGGTATTCCTCGATGCCCAGCTCGCGCACCCGCTTCTCCACGGCCCCGTGTTTCAGGCCCGTGATGACGGCTATGCCAAGCCCCAGGGATTGTGCAATCTTTATTCCAAGTCCATCCTGCACGTGGAAGCGCTTGGAGACATTGCCCTCATGGTCGTAGGTGAGCCCGCCATCGGTGAGCACCCCGTCCACGTCCAGGATCAAGAGTTTGACGTTGCGGCCAAGGGCGCTGGCCTCAGAGTCAACCGCAGAACCGGCCGCAGAACCGGCCGCAGAATCGACGGCGGGATCACTCGGCATTGGGCACGCTCCAGAGGGCCAGAAGCCGCTTGAGCAGCCCTTCGACCTTGGACAGGGGAATGCTGTTGGGACCGTCGCACAGGGCGTTGTCCGGGTCCGGGTGGACCTCCAGGAACACGCCGCTGGCGCCGGCGGCCACGGCGGCCGAGGCCAGGGCAGGCACGAACTCGCGCTGTCCGCCGGACGCTCCGCCCTGCCCTCCGGGCAATTGCACGGAATGGGTGGCGTCAAAGACCACGGGCGCGCCGAGGGAGCGCATGATGGACAGGGAGCGCATGTCGACCACGAGGTTGTTGTAGCCGAAGCAGGAGCCGCGCTCGGTGAGCCAGAAGCGGCCATTGCCCGCGCTGCGCAGCTTGTCGGCCGCGTTCTTCATGTCCCAGGGCGCGAGGAACTGGCCCTTCTTGACGTTGATGATGCGCCCGGTTTCGGCTGCGGCCACGAGCAGATCGGTCTGGCGGCAGAGAAAGGCCGGGATCTGGAGCACGTCGGCCACCTCGGCCACGCGTTCGGCCTGCTCCGGCAGGTGGATGTCCGTGACCACGGGCAGGCCCGTGACCTCGCG
>CAZXZF010000096.1:0-9179 GCA_964645095.1 uncultured Desulfocurvus sp.
GCGGCAGGCGGTGGACTCTGGGAAATTGCTGCATTGCGCGCTCCTTGGCTCCCCGGCCCGTGGCTATCCGGAGATGATTGTTCGGTAGGGCGGAACCTTACATGCGCCGGGGGCCTGCTGTCAAAATGTATGATGCGCAATTGCGGGGGGAAGGCATTGTCTGGGGGCGCACCGGCATGGTAGGCTCCTGGAAAGTCACGCGGAGGTGCGCCATGCCACAGGAATCGAAAAGGAAATTGAGCCGGAAGGACTATGCCTTGATGCTGGAGGCGGCCCTGGTGGAGGCCCGCCTGGGCCTGGCCGAGGGCGGGGTGCCCATCGGCGCGGCCCTGTTCGACAGCGCGGGCAAGCTCCTCGGGCGCGGGCGCAACCGCCGGGTGCAGGACGCAGACCCCTCCATGCACGCCGAGACCTCCGCCTTCCGCAACGCCGGACGGCGCAAGAGCTACCGCGACACCATCATGGTCACCACGCTGGCCCCGTGCTGGTACTGCTCGGGCCTGGTGCGCCAGTTCGGCATCGGCACCGTGGTGGCGGGCGAGAGTGTGACCTTCCAGGGCGGGCTGGACTGGCTGCGCGAGAACGGCGTCACGGTCATCGACCTGGACAGCGAGGAGTGCAAGGCGCTCTTGGGCGGGTTCATCAAGGCCCGGCCCGAGGTCTGGAACGAGGACATCGGCGTGGACTAGCACCACGACGTTATTGAACCGATTTATTGAATCCAGGCGTCCCCACTCCTTGACAGGGGAGGTTGCGCAGCGATTTTCGGCAGGCCAAACGCTGTCCTTTCCGTTGGCATTCCGCCGAGGATGAACGCGCCGTACTCTGCGGGCGAAAGCCCCCTGGCCTTGACGGCATCGCGCGCGGCCAGCCAGGCCTTGCCGTAATCGCCCTGTCGGGCCGTCTTGTGGAACACCTCCATGAAGAGGCGCGTGGCCTCGTCGCTCACCGGCCACAGGCTGCTCAGGATGACATTGGTCCCGCCGAGGTAGAAGCTTCGCGTCAGCCCGAGCAGGTCGTCGCCCGAGGTGACCTGCCCCATGCCGGTCTCGCAGGCGGAAAGGACCACGAGGCGCGACGACAAGGGGCTCTTGTACAGCTTCTCCGCAGACAGGGGCACCGCCTTCTTTCCATCGGTCAAAATAAGCGAGGACTGGAGCGGGTATAGCGGGTCATACAGGGCGTGCGTGGCCAGATGCAGGACATCCACACCTGCGCCGACCCGTTGGCGCAGGGCCGCCTCGGTGGCCCCCGCGCCGATGAGCGGCGGCGAGGCGTACAGCTTCGCCACAGCCAGGGCCTCGTCGCGCGCGTCGGGCAGCTGCGGCAGCGCACCGCCGAACTCCGGGTCGCCGACCACGCAAGCCTGTGCGCTGCTGCGGGAGGCATGCGGGGAGCGGACGATCCAGCCGCCCGTTGGCAGCACGCCCACGGTGAACTGCACATCAAGGGCGCCCCAGGGCACAAAATGCAGATCCCCGCTCGGGACGACCAGGACGTTGCTGGCCTTGCCCCAGGTGCCCAGCGCGAGGTCTTTCTTCAACTGCGACAGGGCATTCTGCTGGCGCTGCGGTTGCGACTGCCACAACGTCGCGACAAAGGCCTGCAGGTGTTCGCCAAACTGCTGCGCCGTCACCGGCAGGGTCTTCAGCTGGGCGTCACGGCTGGTCACCATGAGCAGCGACAGCGGCTCCTGGCCCTGCGCAGGCAGGGCGTAGACCAGGAGGTCCCCGGCGGAGAGGGATTTTTGCACCCTGGGCAAGGCCACGGTGGAGACGGCGAAGGCCTCGGCCAGGTCCGGGTTCTTGGCGTGCAGCTCCTCCACGACCTTCTGGCGCTTGCCGAGAAGCTCCTCCTCCAGATTGCTCCCGTTCTTGTCCTCCTGCAGGAAGCCGTATTTCTTCTGGCGAACCTTTTGGATCTCCCTGTCCAGCACGTGTATCTGGTCGGTGATCTCGTTGTGGCTGTCCACGGCCACGGCGCGGTTGGCGAGCATGGAGACAAAGGCTCTGGCCCGGCCACGCTCCAGGTCCTGGAACAGTGTGGCCCAGTCCTGCTTCCGGACGTCGATCTTGACGAGATTTTTGGTGATGACTTCCTTGCCCACGCCAAAGCGGACCTTGGCCATGTCGCTGACCATGGTGCCGGAGAGCAGGTCCACGACGTCCTGGGCGGTGCGCAGGGCGCTTTCGGCCTCATCCCAGCGGTTCAGCTTGAGCAATGCCTCGCCGCGCACGGCTTCAAGCCGCCAGACGAAATCAAGCAGCTTGGTCTTTCTGGCATGCTCAAGGGCGACCTTGGCCTGCTGCTCCGCGCGCTGGTAATGGCCGGTGGCCAGCAAAACCTGGGCCTTGAAGCTTTCGATCAGCACCTTTCCGGCCGCGTAGCCGATGGCGTCGAAAAATTTCTGGGCGTTGACAAACATCTCCGCAGCGCGCTTGGAGTCCGGATCCTGGGCCAGGAGGGCGGTGGCCAGGCTGGTCAGGCTCCAGCCTTCGCCGTAGTATATCTCCCAGTTGTTGGAGGTTATGTAGATGGTGTACAGCGGTATCCAGTGCAGGAGAACGGCAGTGGTCATCTCCTTGGCCGCCTCTTCCAGCCAGGGCATGGCTTCCTTGTACCTGCCCCTGGCTGTGTAGATCATGCCCAGAATGGTCCGCGCCCGGATTTGCGCGGAGGCAAACCGGACAATGTCGACCTGGTCACGCGGCGGGGAAGGGTAGAAGGTCGGGATCGACCAGTCCCCGATGGCGGTCAGGACATCCTTGGCGTCGGTGATGGCTCCTTCGAAGTCGCCCGCCCAGTAGCGCACCTCGGCGCGCATGGCGCGGGAATAGACGTTGTTGCCGCCGGTCATCTTCTTTTCCCAGGCCTCGGTGCGCAGCACCTCGATCTCGGCCAGGTCCGGGCGGCCCATCATCAGGTTCAGGTAGCCCAGGTGCATGGAGGCTTGCCACCCGGCCTCGCTCTTGAGCTTGGGGTCGGCCAGGACCCGCTCGAAGGCCTGCACCCCCCGCTCTCCATCACCCGCGAAAAACGCGTTCAGGCCCTCTGCGAAGTCCTTGCTGATTTCGAAGTTGAAGTAGTGGCGGCTGCCCTCCCTCGGCAAGATGAACGGCGGCGGCCCCACGTAGTCGAAGAGTCCCGGCCTGAAATCCGGCGCGGGCATTTCCTTGAGCATCTCCTGTTCGCTCACATTCTTCTCTTTCCCGACAATGCGGTTGCCGCGCATGGCAATATAGACGGAGCGCGTGCTGTTGCCGCCGGCTCCATCCTTCAGCGTCTGCTCAACCAGGGCCTTTTCCTTGTGTTCCGGGATCGGCTTGGCATCCGGCCCATACGTGAAGATGGGGAACGGCTGCGGGATGTAGGCGCAGCCGGAAGGCAGCAACAGCATGGCCAAACAAAGAATATATCGTACAGCGTGTTGCAGTATCCTGCTTTGGGTGGGCATGGTTTCCTCCCAGGAATTGCAATTCTGCGTGGTTCTCAATCGTCTGCGGTTGTTTGTCTCTACGCCAAGGCGTGGAATATCTCAATCTGTAATTGGATTTTGCGTCCTCGGACGGGTTATCTGCGTCAGCTGCTCCGCCCTTGACCTGCCGCCCCGTATTTCTTAGCGTGTCTGGCAGTATACAACCTCGGCGCGCCGTCTCGGCCTGTCCGGTGTGCAGCCCCTGACATACAGAAGGACACCATATGCGACGCGGCGTCTTGCGCACCCTGTCCCTTGCACTGCTGCCCCTGTTGCTGGTTGTCCTGGCCAGCCCGGTCCAGGCCGAACGCCGTGTCGCCCTGGTCATCGGCAATGGGGCCTACCCGACCGCTGCGCTCAAGAACCCCGTCAATGACGCCACGGACATGGCTGCCTCCCTGCAGCGGCTCGGATTCGAGGTGGCGCTGCTGATCAACGCGAACCAGCAGCAGATGGACTCCTCGGTGCGCGAGTTCGGGCTCAAGCTGCGCCAGGGCGGGGCCGGGCTGTTCTACTACGCCGGGCATGGCCTCCAGGTGGCGGGCGAGAACTACCTGGTGCCGGTCAACGCCAATATTCAGACCGAAAGCGACGTGCGCTTCACCTGTCTGCCTGCCGGAATGGTGCTCGGCAAGATGGAGGACGCCAGGAATGATCTCAATATCATCATCCTGGACGCCTGCCGCAACAATCCCTTTGCCCGCAGCTTCCGCTCCGCTGAACAGGGCCTGGCCAAGATGGATGCGCCAACAGGCTCGCTCATTTCCTATGCCACTGCTCCGGGCTCCGTGGCCTCGGACGGTGCAGGGAAGAATGGCCTGTTCACCCAGCACCTGCTGAAGAACATGGCCACCCCGAACCTGAGCGTGGAGGAAATGTTCAAGCGCGTACGTCAGAGCGTCGTAACGGACACCAACCGCAAGCAGGTTCCCTGGGAGGCCTCCAGCCTCATCGGGCAGTTCTATTTCTCCGGCTCTTCAGACGGTCCGCCTCCCAAGCCCACGTCGCTGGAGGCTGTCGCACCAAAACCGTCTGCACCGGCCGCGAGAATGGACCTCAAGGCCGAGAAGAAGCGCATTGCCGAGGAGGCTGAAAGGCTGAGGCGGGAGAAGCAGGAGTTGGCCCAGTACCAGGCCCTGCAGGCCGACAAGGAGCGCCAGGAGGTCGAGCGGCAGAAGCTGGAGCAGGCCAAGCTCCTGGCCATGGCGTCACGGCCCAAGCAGGCGCCGCCAGCCGTCGCCCCTGCCGCCGCGCCGCAGCCAGCCAGCCATGCCGCGCAGTTTGCCCAGCTGGCCCGGGTGGGGCTGCCTGAGGCCCGCGCCTATTTCGAGCAGGCCGTGCAGGCCAGGCCCGCTGACGCCGATGCCCGGGCCGGGCTGGCAATGGCCCAAGTGTTCTCCAGGCGTGAGGCCGACGCCAGGTATCACCTCCAGCGCCTGAACGAGTCCAACGCCCAGAGCGCAGGAGCGCGCTTGGCCAAAGGGCTGCTGCTGGGCCTGGAGGGGAACCCCGATGCCGCCTACCAGCTCAGCCGTGCGCAGGAAGACGGCGCAGACCGGGCCCTGGTGCTCCTGTGCCAGGCTGCGGCGGCGGAGCGCAAGGGCGAGATGGAACAGGGCCGCAGACTCATGGAGGACTATGCGGGCCTTGTGCCCGAGGCCGAGCGCGGGGAATACGCCAAGGCCTTGGCCAAGGGCCTGAACCTCGTCGGCAATATGGTCGGAAGCTTCAAATGGGTCATGCCGCCCACCTACGAGGGCGGCTACGGCAAGCTGGACATCACCTTCACGCGCTCCGGCAGCGGGCTGGCAGCCACGGCCACGGGCAAGTTCTGGACTTTTTCCGGGGACATCGCGGTGCAGGACGTGCTGGTCAAGGGCAAGACCCTGATGTTCACCATCAAGGTGTACAAGGTGCTCTTCGGTTCGCTCGACGACGCCTCGACCTATCGCTTCACCTGCGACCTTTCGGGCAGCCTGGACGTCCTGCCAGTGTCAGCCGTGGAATGGGTGCCTGGGCGCGACGGCAAGTTCGTCCCCAGAAGAGACTATGCCAACACGAGGCTGGAGCGGCAGTAGCCGCAACGGACGCGCACGAGGCGGAGCTTGCGCCCTGTGCGTCTCCCCCTGATTTGCGCACAGAGAAGAGCCCCGCCGCAAACGCTCAAGTATACATTTCAAGCCCTTCCTGGAAGCGGCGTGCGCCGTTTCCCGGTCATTGCGCCCGGCGATGCGCCTGAGCGCACTGCTGCGCCCCTGCCCCCGCCCTTGACCTGCGGCCTTGTTTTTTTTAGCGTGTCTGACTTTATGAGACTGCGGCGCACCTCCCTCTGGCGAGTCGGCGCTCACAACCAAAATCGCCCCAAAGGAAGTACCCCGACATGGTTCAGAAAGCTGAAAAGATCTGGATGGATGGCAAGCTCGTCAACTGGGATGAGGCCAACGTGCACATCCTCACCCACACCCTGCACTACGGCTGCGGCGTGTTCGAAGGCATCCGCGCGTATGAGTGCACCGACGGCCGCAGCGCGGTCTACCGCCTGGTCGAGCACATGCAGCGCCTCATCGACTCCGCGCACATCCTGGGCATGAAGCTGCCCTTCAGCTGCGATGAGCTGGTCCAGGCCGCAGTCGAGACCCTCAAGGTCAACAAGATGCGCGCCGGCTACCTCCGCCCGCTGGTGTTCATCGGCGACGGCGTCATGGGCGTGCATCCGGGCGCAAACCCCATCCGCGTGGCCATCGCCACCTGGCCCTGGGGCGCGTATCTGGGCGACGGCGCGCTGGAAAAGGGCATCAGCGTCAAGACCAGCACCTTCTGCCGCCACCACGTCAACGCCATGATGACCAAGGCCAAGGCCTGCGGCAACTACGTGAACTCCGTGCTGGCCAAGACCGAGGCCGTGGCCGACGGCTACCACGAGGCGCTCATGCTCGACACCCAGGGCTACGTGTCCGAGGCCTCGGGCGAGAACATCTTCATCATCAAGAACGAGGTCATCAAGACCACGCCCTTGACCTCCATCCTGCCCGGCATCACCCGCGACAGCATCATGACCCTGGCGCGCGAGCTGGGCTACGAGGTGGTGGAGCAGCTCTTCACCCGCGACGAGCTGTACATCGCCGACGAGGCCTTCTTCAGCGGCACCGCAGCCGAGATCACGCCCATCCGCGAGGTCGACCGCCGCACCATCGGCGCGGGCAAGGCCGGCCCCATCTCGCTCCTGCTCCAGAAGGAGTACTTCCGCATCGTCAAGGGCGAGAACCCGGACTATTCCCACTGGCTGCACGAATACGCCATCTAGCATCCGCCGCGTCCGGGGGGAGCGCCGCAAACGCTCCCTCCGGGCTTCTTGCAAACCGGCAACCACCGCACCATCGCCCCGGAGCCCGCACATGGCCAGCCTCACCGCAAAATACAGGCCCCGCCGCTTTGCCGACGTCGCAGGCCAGGACGCGGTCAAGGCCATCCTCTCGCGCGCCTCGGCCACGGGCAAGATCGCCCCGGCCTACATGTTCAGCGGCACGCGCGGCGTGGGCAAGACCACCATCGCCCGCATCTTCGCCAAGGCGCTCAACTGCGAGAAGGCCCCCACGGCCGAGCCGTGCAACGTCTGCGCGATGTGCCGCCAGGCCACGGCAGGCACGGCCGTGGACATCATCGAGATCGACGCGGCCTCCCACGGCGGCGTGAACGACGTGCGCGCGCTCAAGGAGGACGTCGGCTATGCGCCGCTGGAGGGCCGCTACAAGGTCTTCATCATCGACGAAGCGCACATGCTCTCCACCGCGGCCTTCAACGCGCTGCTCAAGACGCTGGAGGAGCCGCCCGCGCGCGTGACCTTCATCCTGGCCTCCACCGAGGCCCACAAATTTCCGGCCACCATCCTCTCGCGCTGCCAGCACTATGTGTTCAAGATGCTGCCCCAGGCCGACCTCGGCGCGCACCTGGAGGGCATTCTGGCCCGCGAGGGCATTGAGTACGAACCGGCGGCGGTGCGCATCATCGCCCGGCGCGGCGCGGGCAGCGTGCGCGACAGCATTTCGCTCCTGGGCCAGGCCCTGGCCTACAGCTCCGGCAGATTGCTGGAGAGCGAGGTCCGCGGCTGCCTCGGCCTGGCCGGGCAGGAGGTGTTCTTCGCGCTCATGGAGGCCATCCAGAACCGCGACCTGCCGCTTCTGTCGCGCACCCTGCGCCTGGTGCTGGACCAGGGCCTGGACCTGGGCTTCTTCCTGCGCGAGCTGTCCTCCTGCTGGCGCAACATGTTCCTGCTGCGCCAGGCCGGGGAGGCCATCCTGCCGGAGCTGGGCCTGCCCGCCGAGGAGGCCGTTGCCTGGCAGGACTGGGCCGGGCGCTTCACGCCCGCGCACATCCACGCCTGCTGGCAGATGACGCTGGACGGCCAGCAGCGCGTCATCAAGAGCCTGGAGCCCGCCCAGTCGCTGGAGCTGTTGCTCCTGAACCTGGCCTGCCTGCCGGATCTGATCCCCCTGGAGGCCCTGGGCGGCCAGCGCCTGGCACCCTCGAGTAGTGGGGCTGCGGGCGGGGGAGTTTCGGGCCGAGGTCCTGCCGGTGCTGCGCCCGCTGGCAACGCTCCGCAGTCTGCGCCTCCAACCGGGGCGTCAACGGTTTCGTCAACGGCTTCGTCCACGGTTTCGTCAACGCCATCATCAACGATCCCATCAACGGTCCCATCAACGTTGGCGTCCACCCCGCAGGCCCCGGCCCAGGCCGCTGGAGCGGCCATGCCGTCCACGACAACTTCAACGACACTTTCCACGACACTTTCAACGACACTTTCCACGACATCTGCCACGGTCTCGTCCACGGCAACGTCTGCGCCGCCCGCGCCCACGGCCCAGGAAATTTCAGCGCACTACAGCGCCCAGTCCGCCCCGGATGCCCCGGCCGACCCTGTCCCGCCTGCTGCGCCCGCTCCGGCAGTCGAAGCCGCCGCGTCCCCTGTCGCGCCCCCGGTCGCGTCGGGCAGCGCCGGGCCGGTGTCCTGGGAGGGCTTTCAGGCCTTTGTGCTCGCGAAGAACGGCAGCGGCATCATCACCGGCCTGTCCCAGGCGCGCGGCCAGTGGAGCGGGAGCACGCTGACGCTGGGCTGCCACAACGGCACCCACTGCGAGATGCTGTCCACGGGCGACAACCACGCGCGCCTGCGGCGCCTGGTCCTGGAGTACTTCGGCCCGGAGGCGGGCCTTTCGTTCAGCTTCGAGGAGCGCGAGCCCCAGCGCAACGGGTCCGAGGTGGACCGCGAGGTGCAGGCCCACCCGGCTGTGCAGCGCGTGCGCGAGGCCTTCGAGGTCAAGACCCCGGGGCAGGTGACCCTGCGGGAGCGGCGCTAGGGCCTGTCTCGCAAAGCGTCTTTTGCCCCCTGGTCGTCGTAACGAGCCGATTCCGGTCCAGGGCTGTACCGCAGGAGTACTCTCCCTGGCCCAAAATCGGCTCGCTCCTCGCCAGGGAACAACATCCATCTTTGAGAAACAGGCCCAAGACGTTGTTCCGGTGCGCGCAACAATATGCGTAATAATGCGCGCCACACCAAAATACACACCGACCGGAGGACCCCCCATGCGTGGAATGCAGGATATGTTGCGCCAGGCCCAGCTGATGCAGAAAAAGATGACCGCCATCCAGGAAGAGCTCAAGACCCGCGAGGTCGAGGCCACCAGCGGCGGCGGCATGGTCACGGTGC
>CAZXZF010000097.1:0-9132 GCA_964645095.1 uncultured Desulfocurvus sp.
GCGCCGGGCCGAGAGCCAGGCCCAGACATAGCCCGAGGCCAGCCCCAGGGTGTACAGCGGGAAGCCGCACAGGCTGACGAAATGGTTCACGCGGTCAAAGGTGTCCAGCGAGGGCATGTCCTTCTGGAACTGCTTCAGGCCCGCCTTGGTCTTGATGCGCTTTTCCAGGTGCATGAAGGCCAGCCCCGCGCCAAAGGCCATGGCCAAGAGGGCCATGCTGGCGAAGAGCGTGCCGATGTGCAGGAAGAAGAACAGGCCCGAGAGCATGGGCGGAAGCTTGGCGCTCACGCCCACCGTGGCGTTGGCCGCGAGATACAGCATCAGGGCCAGGGGCATGGCCACCACAGCCAGGAACTTGAGCCCCAGCCGCCACCAGAGCAGCAGGAAGATGAACAGGATGCCCCAGCCGAGCAGGCAGAACAGAAAGCGCCCGGCAATGAGGTTCTGGGCCGCCTCGGCGCCGGTCAGGAGGTGCGCCAGGTCAAAGGTGTGCAGGGCAAAACCCAGGGCCGCCAGGGCCAGGGCCGCGTTTTTGAGGACCTCGTGGCGCAGGGCCGAGCCCACGACAAAGAGCACGGTGCCCAGAAAGTACAGGACGATGACGAGGATCGGAAGCAGTTCAGGCAGGGCCATGCAGGATCTCCGTGATCAACATATCCAGTTGGGTGTCCAGTGGGCCGTGCAGTTGGCCGTGCAGATCAGTCGGCAGATGCGCAGCCAGTTCCGCTCGGGCCAGGGCCGCGTCGCCCTGTTTCAGGGCTTCCAGCAGGCGCGAGCCCACCAGAGAGCGGAAGATTGCGGTGTTGGCCTCGGTGTCCTGCCCCAGGGCCAGGACCAGGGGCCGCAGCCGCCCCATGAGGTCGAGGAACAGTGCATACTCCTGACCAAAGGCCTCCTGCAAGTCTTTCCGGATGCGCTTGGCCAGGGCCGGGCTGTGGCCGCCGGTGGAGATGGCCAGGGTCAGGTCGCCCCGGCAAACCAAAGCCGGGACGATGAACGAACAGGCCTCGGGCTGGTCCACGATGTTGCAGAGCACCCCGCGCTCGCGGCAGAGGTCGCTGATGCGCTGGTTGGCCGCCGGGCTGCTGGTGGAGGCGATGGCCAGGAACACCCCGTCCAGGTCGCTGTCCCGGAAGTCTCGCTGAACGAAGTGCAGGCCGGGCCGCAGGAGCAACGCAGCCAGGGCCTGGTCCGGCGGGTTCTTGTCCACCACCAGCACGCTGGCAGCCTGGCAGTCCGCCAGGGTCTCGATCTTGCGCAGGCCCACCTGGCCCGCGCCCACCACAAGGCAGGCCCGGCCAGCGAGGCTCACGAACATGGGATAGTAGCGCATCCACAGACCCTAGCAAATCCTTGCCCGGTCTGTAAAATGGCAATGCGCCCTTTCTTGCCAGATTCCCCGGCCCTGGGATAGGGTGTCGCCACACCTCGTGAAGGAGAGCCCCCGGCCCATGACCGCCTATCTCGTGATCCAGCTCGCCCGCTTCGGCGACCTCGTGCAGACCAAGCGCCTGCTTTTGTCGCTCTGCGCCGGGCCGGACTGCGAGGTCCACCTCTGCCTGGACGAGTCCCTGGCTGCCCTGGCCCGGCTCCTGTACCCCTCGGTGCATTTGCATCCGGTGACGGCCCACGGCACGGGTTTGGCCAGGCTCCCGGCCGGGGACCAGGCGCGAGAACTGCTTTCGAGGAACGTCCCGGCCTTCCGCGAGCTGGCGGCCATTGACTTCAAGCGGGTGTACAACCTCAATTTCTCGCCCCTGAACTTCCGTCTGGCGGCCCTGTTCGACCCTTTGCTGGTGCGCGGGCATGTCTGGCACGACGGCCAGGAGGTCGTGGGCCAGTGGGCCAGGATGGCCATGCGCTGGTCCACCATGCGCCGCATCGGGCTGAACATCGCGGATTTCTGGGCCTGGCACCACCCGTCGCCCGTGCCTGCGGCAACGGTCAACCCCGTGGCCCGAGCCAGGGGCGGGGGCCTGGGCGTGGTCATGGCCGGCCGCGAGTCCCGACGCTCCCTGCCGCCCAAGGTCCTGGCCGCGCTGGTGACCGCGCTCCTTGACCTGCGCCCGGAGCTTTCTCAAGGCGCCCCGCTCACGCTCCTGGGCAGCGCGTCCGAGCTGCACGCGGCCCGGCAGCTGGAGCGCGAGCTTCCTGCCCGGCACGCCCGGAGCTTGCGCAACCTTTGCGGCGCCACGGGCTGGGATGCGCTTGTGGAGGTCGTGGCCGGGCTTGACCTTGTTCTGACCCCGGACACCGGCACCATGCACCTGGCCGCGCACCTGGGCGTGCCGGTGCTGGCCACCTTCCTGTCCTCGGCCTGGTGCTACGAGACCGGGCCGTACGGCCAGGGGCACCTGGTGCTCCAGGCCAACCTGGAGTGCGCGCCCTGCCTGGAGTCCCAGCCTTGCCCAGCCCAGATGGGGGGGCAGGTGGCCTGCCTGTCCCCCTTTGCCGCGCCAGAGCTTGTGCGCTACCTGTCAACGCACGAGGCCAGCCACCTGCCGCCGGGCCTGACGGCCTTTGCCTCGGACACGGACAGGCTGGGCCTGACCTTCACGGCCCTGGCCGGGCCGGACAACCAGGCAAACCTGCGTTCGCATTTCCGGGATTTTCTGGTCGCGCATCTCGGCCAGGGGCACTCCAGGGCAGGGCAGGGCGAGCCTTCCCTGGTCCTCAATGAGCTGGCCGAGCGGCTGTACACGGAGCGCGACTGGCTGGTCCCTGACCCGGAATCCTCGTGCGGACGATTTGCTCACCTTTGTTCTGATTTTCAGTCTAATGATGACAATACGGCATGTTAAAGAAAATCTAGACTTTCTCATGACGATAAGTTTTGTGGATGAGACATCGAAAAACACACGAATGCGCGGGTTGATACGCAGGCGACGCATGGCAGCAAGGGGGCGAGGGTGAGGATACTGGTGGTGCTGCCGCTCTATGGCGGCTCCCTGCCCATCGGCAGGTACTGTACGGCGGCCCTGCGTCAGCTTGGGCACCTGGTCGAAGTGTTCGAGGCCCCGGATTTTTACCCCACCTACAAGGCCCTGCAAGGGCTCAAGGTGGGCACTGACCGCCTGCAATACCTGGAGAACAGCTATCTCCAGGTGGTGTCCCAGGCCGTGCTGGCCAAGGTCGAGACCTTTGAGCCTGACCTCGTGCTGGCCCAGGCCCAGGCCCCGCTGTCCATCCAGGCCCTCAAGCGCCTTCGGCGCGACGGCGTGACCACGGCCATGTGGTTCGTGGAGGACTTCCGCCTGTTCACCTACTGGAAGGGCTTTGCCCCGTACTACGATATCTTTGCCGTCATCCAGAAGGAACAGATATTTGAGGAATTGCAGGCTATTGGCATGCAGAATGCCCTGTATCTGCCCCTGGCCGCCCAGCCGGAAGTTCATAAACCACTTGAACTTTCAGCGGCGGAACAGCGCAAGTTCGGCTCGGACGTGTCCTTCATGGGCGCGGGCTATGCCAACCGCCGGGTGGCCTTCCGCGAGCTCATCGGCCACGATTTCAAGCTCTGGGGCACGGAATGGGAAGGCGACACCGTGCTTGAGCCCTACGTGCAGCTGGCCGGGGCCCGCGTGTCCAGCGAGGACTGCGTGCGCATCTTCAACGCCACCCGCGTGAACATCAACCTGCACTCCAGCGTCCAGGCCAAGGAGCTGGTCACCGGCGGGGACTTCATCAACCCGCGCACCTTTGAGGTCGCGGCCTGCCGGGCCTTCCAGCTGGTGGACCGGCGCAGCCTGATGCCCGACGCCTTTGCCGAGGACGAGCTGGCGACCTTTGGGGACATGACTGAGTTGCAGGAAAAAATCGAATATTACCTCACCCATGCCGAGGAGCGCGAGGCCATCGCCCAGCGCGGCCAGGCCCGGGTGCTGCGCGAACACACCTACGCCGCGCGCATGCAGAGCCTGCTCGACTTCGTGGCCGAGCGTGTGCCTGGCTGGCCCAGGCCGCGCGCCACGGTCCAGGCTGCCGAAGGCCTGCCCCCGGAGCTGGCCCAGGACATCGCGGCCCTGCTGGACAGGCTGGCGCTCCCGGCGGGCACGAGTTTCGAGGATCTGGTCTGGGCCATTCGGCAGCAGCAGGGCAAGCTTGGCGAACTCGACACTGCCGTCCTGTTCCTGGACGAGTGGCGCAAGCTCTACAACAAAAAGGGCGGGCAGGGGGCTTAGGGCGGGTTATGGCTTGCGGGTCGTGCGCTTGCGCGAGGCCAGCCAGGTGTGCATCCGGGCTTCGGCGCCCTCGTTCTTCGGGAAATAGAACTGGGCCTTGCGCTGGGCCAGCTCGTGGGGCAGGTATTCCTGCTCCACCCAGGCCTGGGGAAAGGCGTGCGGGTATTTGTAGCCCCGGCCATAGCCCCATTCCTTGTGCAGGGTGGTGCTGGCGTTGCGCAGATGCAGGGGCACGGGCAGCAGGCCGTTCTCGCGGACCTCTTTCAGCGCATTCAAGTAGGCGGCGTAGCTGGCGTTGTTCTTCGGCGCCAGGGCCAGGTAGATGACCGTTTCGGCCAGGGGGATGAAGCCCTCGGGCATGCCCACGAACTCCACGGCCTGCTGGCAGGCCACGGCCAGGGGCAGGGCCTGCGGGTCGCCCAGGCCGATGTCCTCCGAGGACGAGAGCACGAGCCTGCGGCAGATGAAGCGCGGGTCCTCGCCGCTCTCCAGCAAACAGGCCAGATAGTACAGGGCCGCGTCCGGGTCGCTGCCGCGGATGCTCTTGATGAGCGCCGAGGCCAGCTCGTAGTGCGAGTCCCCGTCGCGGTCGCCGCGGATGACCACCTCGGGCAGGGCCTGGCGCAAGTCCTCGATGCCCAGCTTGTCCTTGGGCATGGCCGCCACGTGCTCCACGAGATTCAGCAGCGCGCGGCCGTCGCCAGCGGACATGGCCGCCAGCAGGTCAAAGACCTCGTCCGGCCACTCGGCCCCAAGGACCTTGGCCCCGCGCCGGGCCATGCGCGAGAGCTCCTCGCGCGTCAGCGACCGGAAGCGCAGCACATGCAGCCGCGAGAGCAGCTGGCGCGTGACGCTGAACGACGGGTTCTCCGTGGTGGTGGCCAGAAGCACGATCTCGCCGCTTTCGAGGATGGGCAGGAAGAAGTCCTGCTGGGCCTTGGAAAAGCGGTGGATCTCGTCCAGGATGAGCACCTCGGCCCCTTCCAGGTGCTTGCGCAGGGCGGCCAGCCCAGCCTCGGGCGCGCTCACGCGGATCCATTTCTTGCCCGCGGCCTTGGCCATGAGCATGGCCAGGGTGGACTTGCCGCAGCCCGGCGGGCCGAAAAACAGCAGGCTCGGCAGGCGCGGGCCTTGGGCAAAGGCCGCGATGCGCTCCAGCAGATGGCTCTGGCCCACGAACTCGGCCAGGGTCTGGGGCCTGATCTTGTCGGCCAGGGGCTGTTTTTCAGTGATCTCGATGCGCATCAGGTCCTCGCATGCTCATGTGTGCGGGCCGCGAAATGCGCCAGCCCCAGGCAGTACAGGGCGGCCGTCTCCCACCGCAGCGGGCGCGGTCCAAGGCTCAGGGCTTCAAATCCGGCCTGGGCCAGGCGTTCGGCCTCGCGGCGTTCCAGGCCGCCCTCGGGCCCGATGACCACCAGGTTCCTGCCAGCGGCCAGGCCCGCCGGGTCGGGCAGGGCACCCGTTGGTGCGTCCTCATCCAGCATGTAGCATCCGTCGTACTGGGCCGCAACGCGCACCAGCCCCTCCACGCCGCCAGCCACAACACCCAGCTCCGGCAGCCAGGCCGAACCGCACTGCTTGGCGGCCTGCACGCACTTCTCGCGCCAGGAGTCCTTGGCCTCGGCCGGGGGCTCACCCTGGCTGCGCGTGGCAGACCAGAACAGGATGCCCAGCGCGTCCAGCTCCACGGCCTTCTCCAACAGCCAGTCGCGGCGCGAGGACTTGTTCCAGCCCAGCGCCAGCACCAGGCCAAAGGTCGGCCTGGGCTCCATGTGCAAGGACTGCGCTGTCAGCTCGGCCTTGTCCTTTCCGGAAACCTCAATAATCTGGAACAGGCCAAAGCGGCCCTGGCCGTCGAAGAGCCGCAAGGTGTCGCCGGGCCTGGCGCGCAGAACGCCGAGCAGGTGCCTGGCCTCCGGCCCGGAAAGCTGCACGCGTGCGGTCTCCTGGGCGGGCCAGAGGTCCGCTGGGAGGTGGTAGGAGTTCAGGCGCGCCATGATGTTCAGCAAAGAGGGCCAGGCACGAAGTCCCGGCCCCCTGACTGGCTAGAGTTCCTGGGCGACCAGGGATTCAAAGCTCTCGCGCCTGCGGGCCACGATGACCTGCTCGCCGTCCACAAGGATCTCGGCGGCCCTGGGCCGGGAATTGTAGTTGGAGGACATGGTGAAGCCGTAAGCTCCGGTGGAGTAGACAGCCAGGCGTTCGCCCTGGCGCACCTCGGGCAAAAGGCGGTCCTTGGCCAAAAAGTCGCCGGACTCGCAGATGGGGCCGACAACGTCCACGTCCTGGGCCGGGCGGCCCTGCGGCTCAACCTCTTCCACGCGGTGGAAGGAGCCGTACAGGGACGGACGCACCAGATCGTTCATGGCCGCGTCCACAATGACGAAGCTCTTGCTCGGGCTCTGCTTGGTGTACAAAACCTCGGTGACGAGGATGCCTGCGTTGCCCACGATGACCCGGCCGGGCTCAAGGATGAGCTTGAGCGGCAGCTTGCCCAGCGCCTTGGTCAGCGCAGCGCCGAACTCGGTGGGGTGGGGCGGCTGTTCCTCGTCGTAGTTGATGCCCAGGCCGCCGCCAAGATCAAGGTAGCGGATGTCCAGGTTCATGGCCTTGAGCTTGTCGTAGAAGATGAGCAGCTTGTCCAGGGCCTCCATGAAGGGCTCGATGCTGGTGAGCTGCGAGCCGATGTGGCAGTCGATGCCCACGGGTTCGACTGCGGGCAGGTCGCGCGCCAGGGCGTAGGCCTCAAGCGAAAGGTCGATGTTCAGGCCGAACTTGTTCTTCTTGAGGCCGGTTGAGATATACGGATGTGTCTTGGGGTCCACGTCCGGGTTGATGCGGAAGCTGACCTGGGCCACCTTGCCCAGCTCTCGTGCGACATCGTTGATGCGGATGAGCTCCTGCATGGACTCGACGTTGAACATGAGGATGCCGGCGGTGAGCGCCTGCCTGATCTCGGCGGGCTTCTTGCCGACGCCGGAATAGACGATCTTCCCGGCTGGCACCCCGGCCAGCAGCGCGCGGTACAGCTCGCCGCCGGAGACGATGTCCATGCCCGCGCCAAGGGAAGCCAGAAGACGCAGCACGTGCAGGTTGGAATTGGCCTTCACGGAATAGCAGGTCAGGTGCTCCATGGAGGCAAAGGCCGTGTCAAAGGCCTCGAAATGGCGTTTCAGCGTGGCCGTGGAATAGACATACAGCGGTGTGCCGAAGCGCTCCGCCAGTTCCGACACGCTGACGCCTTCCGCAAACAGGGTTCCGTTTCTCTGTTCAAAATGATGCATGGGGGATTGCTTCTCCTGTGCAAGGGGGACTATTTCGGGGCGCTGAGCACGAGCTCCGACGCCACAGGGGCCAGGCGGGCAAAGGCGTTGAAGCCCACGAGCTGTATCCGGTACGTCTTTTGGGGGTCCAGGTCGCAGGCGGTGAGCACGATGCGGTTCATGTCCTTGCGCATCCCGGCTGCTCCCGGATTGAAAACAAGCGTCTTGCGCGGGGTGAAGGGGCAGCTCGTGCAGCCGTCATCCGGGCCGTCGCCCACGGGCTCCACCAGGACCTTCACCGTATCGATGTTCTCCCAGTTGCCGGAGAGTTCGCAGTTGAGGATGAGGCAGCCCTGGTTGCGCTGGACCTCCACGCTGCGCCAGCGGAACTTGTCCTCGCTGGCGACAGGGATGGGCCACTCGCGCTTGCCGCAGGCGGCCAGGCAGAGCACGGCGGCCAGCACAAGGGCGGCACAGCGGAAAAGGGACGGACTGGCTGGCTTGCTCATTGTTGGGTCACGCTCTTTTTCCATTCATGCAGCAGTGTCAGGGCGGCCAGGGGCGACAAACCGTTCAGGTCCAGGCGCCGGAGCTCCACCAGCACCGGGCTTTCAGGCTCCGGAGGCTGGGGCTCCAGGGGGGCCATGCCCGGGAGCAGGCTTTGCCGGGCCAGGATGGCCTGGGAAGCCAAGCCGCGCTCAGTTTGCGATTTTTCCTCGAGGGACGCAAGGATTTCCCGTGCGCGCTGGACGACCCCCTGGGGCACGCCCGCCAGCCGGGCCACCTCGATGCCGTAGCTTTTGTCCGCCGGGCCGGGCACAAGCTTGCGCAGGAACACGATGTCGCCCTTCCACTCGCGCACCGCGATGTTCAGGTTGCGCAGGCCGGGGATGCGGCCCTCAAGGGAGGTCAGCTCGAAGTAGTGCGTGGCGAACAGCGTGCGCACCTGGCCGCGTCCGCGCCGCGACAGCTCCTCGACCACGGCCCAGGCCAGGGCCAGGCCGTCGAAGGTGCTGGTGCCCCGGCCGATCTCGTCCAGGATGACCAGGCTGCGCGAGGTGGCCTGACGCAGGATGCGCGCGGTCTCCATCATCTCGACCATGAAGGTGCTCTGGCCGCGCGCCAGGTTGTCCGAGGCCCCGACCCGGGAGAACACGCGGTCCACCAGCCCCAGGCGCGCACTCCTGGCCGGCACGAAGGAGCCCATCTGGGCCAGGATGGTGATGAGCGCGGCCTGGCGCAGCACAGTGGACTTGCCCGCCATGTTCGGGCCGGTGATGAGCAGGATGCGCCGCGTCTCGTCCAGGCGCAGGTCGTTGGGAATGTAGTTGGCCGCGCCGCTGGCGGCCTCCACCACGGGGTGGCGGCCCTGGATGATCTCGGTCTCGATGCCCTCGTGCAGCACCGGGCGGCTCCAGTCGTTCTGCCGTGCGGCCTCGGCCAGGCCCTGCCAGTAGTCCAGGCCGGCCAGGCCAGCGGCCATGAACATGAAGCGCGTGCGCTGGCCCGCCAGCTGCTCGCGCAGTTCATTGAACAGGCGGTATTCCAGGGACTTGCGCTCGTCTGCGGCTGAGAGCAGGCGCTCTTCCAGGTCTTTCAATTCCTGGGTGATGTAGCGCTCGCAGTTGACCAGGGTCTGGCGGCGGATGAAATGCTCCGGCACCTGGCCCTGGTAGGCGTGGGAG
>CAZXZF010000098.1:0-9086 GCA_964645095.1 uncultured Desulfocurvus sp.
AGCTCGGACCAGTTGCGTGTGTTGATAAGCTTGTCGCCGTTTTGAATAAGCATGCTTACCCCTGCTTATTTGGAGTACAGTTCGACGATGAGCTGCTCGTTGATCGGGAACTGGATGTCCTCGCGGGTCGGCAGCGCCTTCACGACGCCCTTGAAGGCCGCGCCGTCGCTCTCGAGCCAGGAGGGGCAGCCACGACGGGCAACGACCTGCTGAGCCTCGGTGATGACAGGAACCTTGCGGCTCTTTTCCCGGACCTCGATGACGTCGGTGGGACGCACCATCAAAGACGGGATGTTGACCTTGCGGCCATTGAGCACAAAGAGGCCGTGGCGCACCAGCTGGCGGGCCTGGTCGCGGGAATTTGCAAAGCCAAGGCGATAGACGACGTTGTCCAGGCGACGCTCAAGCAAGATGAGCAGGTTCGCGCCGGTGACGCCCTTCTGGGCCTCTGCACGCTCGAAGTAGTTGCGGAACTGGCCTTCGAGGATGCCGTACATGCGACGCACGCGCTGCTTTTCACGCAGCTGCACGGCGTAGTCGGTGAGCTTCTTGCGCAGCTTGCCGGCAAAGCCCGGGGCATACGGACGACGCTCATAGGCGCACTTGTCGGTGAAGCAGCGGTCACCCTTGAGGAAAAGCTTCTGGCCTTCGCGGCGGCAGAGCCTGCATTTTGCTTCAGTGTAACGAGCCAAGTTGATTCCTCCTTGATCTTTAGACGCGACGGCGTTTGGGAGGCCGGCAGCCGTTGTGCGGGATGGGGGTCACGTCGCGGATAAAGCTCACTTTGAAGCCAACGTTATTGATGGCGCGCATGGCAGCCTCACGACCGGAACCGGGTCCCTTGACGAAGACACCAACCAGACGCATGCCACAGTCCTGCGCCTTGCGGGCGGCAGTCTCGGCGGCGATCTGAGCGGCAAAGGGCGTGCTTTTGCGGGAGCCCTTGAAGGCGGCGCCGGCGCTTGCCCAGCTGACCACATTCCCCTTCAGGTCGGTGAAGGTGATGATCGTGTTGTTGAAGCTGGCATGCACGTGGGCCAGGCCCACCGGAATGCTTTTCTTCTCTTTCTTCTTCCCAGTGCGACGGGGTTTAGCCATGTCTGTCCTCGCTTCGCCCGCAGGCGACGGTGTGTCATTCAGGAAATGCCGATGCGCCATGATCGCTCATGGCGTCATCCGGCGTAGCCCAGGCCGAAGCCGAGACTACTTGGTGGGCTTCTTCTTACCCATCACGGTGCGCCGCGGGCCCTTGCGGGTGCGGGCATTGGTGTGGCTGCGCTGTCCGCGCACGGGCAAGCCCTTGCGATGGCGCAGGCCACGGTAGCAGCCAATGTCCATGAGCCGTTTGATGTTCTGCGTCACATCGCGGCGCAGGTCACCCTCGACCTTGTGGTTGGCCTCGATCTCCACGCGAATGAGGTTCACGTCCTCATTGGAGAGATTGTCAGAATTCTTTGTCCAATCGATCCCGACAGTGTCGAGGATCTTAAGCGCCGTCGTATGGCCGATGCCATAGATGTACGTCAGCGCGATGTCCAGCCGCTTGTTTCTGGGCAGATCAACGCCAGCAATGCGAGCCACTCTCGTACCCCTCTCTTAACCCTGACGCTGCTTGTGCCGGGGATCCTCGCAGATAACCCGCAATACGCCGCGTCGACGGATGATTTTACACTTGGGACACATCTTCTTCACGGAAGGCCGAACTTTCATGCCCTACTCCACTTTGCTCGGCACTGAGAACCAGCGCCATTCTTCAGCATTATGCCAGGCCTTGGGCCAAGCGTTTTACACACAAACTTGAGACGGAGGAAAATATATGCCTTGCCGGAGAAAGGCAAGCCTTTTCTAGCCACTCAGGGTCAGAATAACCGGACCGTCCGTCGTCACCGCCACAGTATGCTCAAAATGGGCCGCCAACTTGCGGTCCTTGGTCACCGCTGTCCAGCGGTCGGCAAGGACCTCTACATCAAAACTGCCCTCGGTGACCATGGGCTCGATGGCCAAAACCATTCCGGGCTTGAGCGTTACCCCGGACAACCCCTTCGGCACGAAATTCGGAATCTCCGGCTTTTCGTGCAGTTTCACGCCAATGCCATGCCCCACAAAGCGCCGCACGACCCCGAACCCGGCCTCCTCTACGCAGTCCTGCACCGCAGCGCTGATCTCGTAGAGGTTCTTGCCGCTCATGGCCTGGGCTATGCCGCGGTCCAGGGATTCCTGGGTCACGTCCATGAGCCGTCTGGCGGTCTGGCTGATCTCGCCAACGGCGAAGGTCCGCGCAGAGTCGCCATGGAACCCGCCGGCAACAACGCCCATATCGATGCTCACGATGTCCCCCTCCTTCAGGATATGCTCCTTGGAGGGAAAGCCGTGCACAATGACCTCGTTTACCGAACAGCAGATGGCGAAGGGGAAGCCGAGGTAGCCCAGAAACGCCGGGCGCACCTTGAACTGATCGCACATCCTGCGGGCAATGTCTTCAAAGAGCATGGTTGAAACGCCGGGTTTCACGGCCTGACCAATCTCGTCCAAAATCAGGGAGACAATGCGACCGGCCTCACGCATGAGCCCGATCTCGTTCTCGTTCTTGAGAAAGATCCCTCTGGCTTTTTTCAAGCCACTACCTGCCCTTGACGCGGGCCTTGTTGCCGCCCATGAGTCCTTCGTACTGACGCGAGATCAGATAGGACTCGATCTTGCCCATGAAGTCCATGGCCACGCCCACGACGATGAGCAGGCTGGTGCCGCCAAAGTAGAAGGGAATGTTGAACTGGCTGATGAGCATAGTGGGCAACACGCAGATGAGGGACATGTACAGCGCGCCCCACAGGGTGATGCGCGCCAAAACGCGGTCGATGTACTCGCGGGTCTTGGCCCCGGGCCGGATGCCGGGAATGAACCCGCCCTGTTTCTGGATATTCTCCGAAATCCCCTTGGGATCAAAGAGAATCGCCGTGTAGAAGTAGGAGAAGAACAGGATCAGTCCGATGAACGCCAGGTTGTACAGCACCGACGAGGGGCTCATGTACTGCGACATCTTCTGCAACCACTCGACGCTGGAGAAGTTCGCCAGCGTGGCCGGGAACAGCAGGATGCTCGAGGCGAAGATCGGCGGAATGACGCCTGCGACGTTGATGCGCAAGGGCAGGTGCGTGGTCTGGCCGCCGACCATCTTCCGGCCGAGCATGCGCTTGGCGTAGTGGATGGGGATGCGGCGCTGGCCACGCTCCACGAACACGATGAAGGCCAGGGTGGCGGCCATGAGCACGCCGATGAGCAGCAGGATGATGAGCGAAAGCTCGCCAGCCGTCATCAGCCGCACGGTGTTCATCACGGCCGAGGGCAACCCGGCCACGATGCCCGAGAAGATGATCATGGAGATGCCGTTGCCGATGCCCTTCTCGGTCATCTGCTCGCCCAGCCACATGAGGAACACGGTGCCCGCCGTGAGGGTGACCATGGTCACCAGGCGGAAGCCCCAGCCCGAGAAGAGCACAAGGGACGCGCCAGTGGGGCTCTGCATGCTCTCAAGGCCAACGGCCACGCCCAGGCCCTGGATGCAGGTGATGAGCACCGTGCCGTACCGGGTGTACTGGGTGATCTTCTTGCGGCCCTCGGCCCCCTCCTCCTTGCTCAGCCGCTTGAGCTCAGGGCTCACGACGGTCAGAAGCTGGAGGATGATGGACGCCGAGATATAGGGCATGATGCCCAGTGCGAAAATGGACAGCTTCTTCAAGCCGCCGCCGGAGAACATGTCGAACAGGCCGAACAGGGTGTTCGAGGCGCTGTTGAAGAACTCCGTCAGCGCGTGGCTGTCCACGCCCGGCACCGGGATATGGATCCCGAGGCGGTAAACGGCCAGAAGAACGAAGGTCCAAATGAGCTTCTTCTTCAGCTCAGGCAGTCGGGCGAGGTTTTCTACACCGGAGAGTGCCACAGATGCTACCCTTCCAGAGCTTTGACGGTTCCGCCGGCCTTGGTGATCTTCTCCGCTGCAGCGGCGCTGAAGCGGTGGGCCTCGATGCTCACCTTGACGGTGACGTCGCCACGGGACAGCACCTTGAGCGGCATGCCGCCCTTGCACAGGCCACGGGCGTAGACAGCTTCCATGGTGATCTCAGTCGCGCCGGGGAAGGCCGCCAGCAACTGGTCCAGGTTGATGGCCTCATAGATCACGCGGTGCGGGTTCTTGAAGCCGCGCTTGGGCAGACGGCGGGCCAGAGGCATCTGACCGCCTTCGAACCAGGCCGGGCGACCACCGCCGGAGCGGGAGTTCTGGCCCTTGTTGCCGCGACCAGAGGTGCAGCCGGTGCCGGAGCCGGGGCCGCGGCCAACGCGCTTGCGCTGGGCGTACTCTTCCGGGAAGGGATACAGTTCGTGCAGTCTCATGACTTGGTAACCTCAATCAGGTGATTCACTTTCGCGATCATGCCCGCGACGGCGGGGGCTTCCTCAAAGGACTTTTCCTGCCGGATGCGCTTGAGGCCCAGTGCGTCCAGGGTCTGGCGCTGTTTGGGCGTACAACCGATGCGGCTGCGGACGAGTTTAATCTTAAACACGGTGGACCTCGCTTATCAGACCCGCAAAGGGTCTACTTCCTGGGGGTGGAGACCGTCTTGCCAAGCACCGCGGACACGCTTTCGGCGCTGCGCAGAGAGGCCAGGCCACACATGGTGGCGCGCAGGACGTTGTGCGGATTGCAGGTGCCGATGGCCTTGGTCAGGATGTCGTGGACTCCCACGGCCTCCATGACCGCACGCACGGGGCCGCCGGCGATGATGCCGGTGCCGCGGCTGGCGGGCTTGAGCATGACGCGGCCGGCGCCGAAGCGGCCCAGGACCTCGTAAGGCAGGGTGCCGTCCAGCACGGGCACGACGATCATGTCCTTGCGGGCGCGGTCCGTGGCCTTGCGGATGGCCTCAGGCACTTCGTTGGCCTTGCCCAGGCCGAAGCCGACCTTGCCCTGTCCATCGCCCACGACGACCAGGCAGCTGAAGCTGAACCGGCGGCCGCCCTTGACGACCTTGGCCACGCGGTTGAGATACACAATCTTCTCGATGAAGCCAGAATCATTCTGTTCCATTTTTAGACCCACCCCTAGAATTTGAGGCCGCCCTCGCGGGCGCCGTCGGCAAGGGCCTTGATTCGGCCATGGTACAAGTACCCGTTGCGGTCAAAGACTACGGTCAAGATATTCTTGGCCTTGGCCTTCTCCGCTATGTCCTTGCCCACACTGGCAGCGCCCTCGCGGTTGGCCCGGACGGCGGTGCCGCCACGGGTCATGGTCAGCGTGGAAGAGCTGACAAGGGTGCAGCCGGTCTCGTCGTCCACGAGTTGGGCGTAAATGTGCACGTTGGAGCGGAACACCACAAGCCGGGGCTTGTTCTCGGTTCCGTTCACCTTCTTGCGGATGCGCAGCTTCCTGCGATGCCGCGCCTGTTCTTTGGTCATCTTCATCGCCGCACTCCGCTATTTTTTAGAACCGGACTTGCCGGCCTTACGCCTGATGTGTTCTTCAATGTACTTGATGCCCTTGCCCTTGTAAGGCTCGGGCGGACGCACACGTCGGATCTGCGCGGCCACTTCACCCAAAAGCTGCTTGTCGATGCCGGTCAGGTGCAGTTTGTTGCCCTCGACCACGGCCTCGATTCCCTGGGGCAGAGGGTACTCCACCGGATGGGAGAAGCCGACGGTGAGCACAACGCTCTTGCCCTGCACAACGACCTTGTAGCCGACGCCGATGACCTCAAGGGTCTTCTTGAAGCCCACAGTCACACCCTCGACGCAGTTGGCCAAGAGTGTGCGGCGCAGTCCGTGCTGAGCGCAGGCAACGCGGGACTCATCGACCCGGGACACCAACATTTCATTTCCTTCCATCACGTAGGTGACGGACGGATGCACGGGGGTGGACAAGGCGCCCTTGGGCCCCTTGATCTGCACGGCGTCAGCGCCGACTTTCACCTCCACCCCGGCAGGGATGGGAACAGGTTTTTTCCCGATACGAGACATGGTTACCTCTTCTACCAGATTTCACAAAGGAGTTCGCCGCCGATCTTGTCGGCGGTGGCCTGGGCACCCGGGAGCAGGCCGCGCGAGGTGGAGAGGATGCAGATTCCCAGTCCGTTCTGGACCTTGGGAATGTCCTCTACGCCAACGTAAACGCGACGCCCGGGGGTGCTGACCTTCTTGAGCCCGCGGATGGCGGACTTGCCAGAGGCGTACTTGAGGGTCAGCTTCAGCTTGCCCTCCGCACTGGCGCACTCGGAAATGTAACCCTCAGCCTTGAGGATCTCGGCAATGGCCGCCTTCATCTTGGACGCGGGCATCTCCACTGTGGAGTGGAAGGCGCCGTGCGCGTTGCGGATGCGGGCGAGCATGTCGGCAATGGGATCAGAAACAGACATAATCAGATCTCCTTGGACTTACCAGCTGGATTTACGCACGCCGGGGAGTTCACCGGCCAGGGACTTGTTGCGGAAGCAGATGCGGCAGCATCCGAACTTGCGCAAATATGCCCGGGAGCGTCCACAAATGGGGCAGCGATTGTAAGCCCGGACCTTAAACTTCGGCTTGCGTTGGGCTTTCACCCTGAGACTTGTCCTGGCCAAACCGGTTTCCTCCTATTTTTTGAAAGGCATGCCAAGGAGGTCGAGCAGCAGCTTGCCTTCCTTGTCCGTCTTCGCGGTGGTGGAGATGGTGACGTTCATGCCCTTGACCCTTTCCACTTTGTCGATCTCCAGTTCGAAGAAGATCGTGTGTTCCTTGATGCCCATGGTGAAATTGCCGCGGCCATCAAAGCCCCGGTCAGGCACGCCGCGGAAGTCGCGCACACGGGGCAGGGCGAAGCTCACGAGCTTGTCGTAGAAGTCCCACATGCGCTCCCCGCGCAGGGTCACGCGGCAGCCCACGGGCTGGCCTTCGCGCAGCTTGAAGGCCGCGATGGACTTCTTGGCCTTGGTGACGACGGCCTTCTGCCCGGCGAGCTTGGTCAGCTCAATGACGGCGGCGTCGATGAGCTTGGGGTTCTGGCTGGCTTCGCCCAGGCCGATGTTCAGGGAGATCTTCACCATGCGGGGGATCTCCATGCTGCTCTTGTAGCCGAACTCCTTCTTGAGTTCGCCTGCGATCTTCTCTTGATAAACTGTTTCAAGGCGTCTCATGGCGCAACCTACTGGATGGTTTCGTTACACTTCTTGCAGAAGCGAACTTTCTTGCCGTCTTCATTCACCCGGTAGCCGACGCGCGTGGCCTTGGTGCAAGCATTGCAGACCACGGCGACGTTGGAGACATGTACGGGGGCTTCCTTTTCCACGATTCCGCCGGGCTGATTGGCGTACGGGTTGGCCTTGGTGTGGCGGCTAACCTTGTTGGCGCCCTCGACAAGCACACGGTCCTTCTTGCGAAGGATCTTGAGCACCTTGCCGATCTTGCCCTTGTCCTTGCCGGCAAGGATCATCACCTTGTCTTCTTTACGAATCTTGCAGTTCATGACTGTGTCCTTACGTCCCTGTTACGGTCGTCCTAGAGGACTTCCGGGGCCAGGGAGACGATCTTCATGAAGTTCTTCAAACGCAACTCGCGGGCAACGGGTCCGAAGATGCGGGTTCCCAGCGGCTCGTTTGCATTGTTCAGCAGAACGGCGGAGTTGCTGTCGAACCGGATGAAGGAACCGTCAGGACGGCCCACTTCTTTCTTGGTGCGCACAACAACGGCCTTCATCACAGCGCCCTTCTTCACTTTGGAATGGGGCATGGCTTCCTTGACGGATACGACGATGATGTCGCCCACCGAGGCGTAGCGGCGCTTGCTGCCGCCGAGCACCTTGATGCAGCACAGCAGCTTGGCGCCGGAGTTGTCGGCGACGTCGAGATTGGTTTCGCTCTGGATCATGACTGTACCTACACCGCTTTATCAACGATTTTGGACAGATGCCAACGCTTGCGCGCGCTCATGGGGCGGTGCTCAACGATGGTCACCGTGTCCCCAATCCCGCAGTCGTTGTTGGGATCGTGGGCCATAAACTTCTTACGGCGGCGGATGTATTTCTTGAACAGCGGATGCTTGATGAGCGTGGCGACGCTGACCACAATGGTCTTGTCGGCCTTGTCGCTCACCACGACGCCGGTAAGAGTCCGCCTGTTGCTTTCTTGAGTCGTCTCACTCATGGCCTATGCTCCCATTGCGCGCTGAGTCTGAATGGTCAGAATGCGCGCGATGACTTTCTTGACAGCGGGGATGCGCTGCGTGTTCTCCAGCTGTGCGGTGGCATGCTGGAAGCGGAGGTTGAAGAGCTCCTTGCGCAGGTCGACCAGCTTGTTGCTGAGCTCGCCCGCGTCCAGGGCCCGCAGTTCCTTGGCGTCCATTATTCAGCGCCCTCCTTGACCACGATCACAGTCTTGACCGAGAGCTTGTGCATGGCGCGGGTCAGTGCGACCTTGGCCACCTCGAGCTCGACGCCCTTGACCTCGTACAGGATGCGCCCGGCGCGGATGGGCGCGGCCCAGCCTTCGGGAGCGCCCTTGCCGGAACCCATGCGGGTTTCAGCGGGCTTCTTGGTCAGGGGATAGTCCGGGAACAAGCGGATCCAGACCTTACCGCCGCGCTTGATGTGGCGCATGATGGCGATACGGGCGGCCTCGATCTCCTGGCTCGTAATCTTCCCCGGCTCCAGGGTCTTCAAAGCCACGTCGCCAAAGGCGATGGTGCTTCCCTTCACAGCAGGACCCTTGATGCGGCCCTTCTGCTTCTTGCGGTATTTGACTTTCTTTGGCGAGAGCATGTTACTTTCCTACCTTGTCAAGAATCTCACCCTTGAAGATCCAGACCCGGACGCCGATGATGCCATAGGTGGTCTTGGCGGTGGCGTAGCCGTAGTCGATGTCGGCGCGCAGGGTGTGCAGGGGCACGCGGCCGTCACGGTACCACTCGGAGCGGGCGATTTCCGCACCGGCCAGGCGGCCGGCGCAGGCGACCTTGATGCCCTCGGCCCCGAACTTGCGGGACAGGGCCACGGTGCGCTTCATGGCGCGACGGAAGGCCACGCGGCGCTCCAACTGGGTGGCGATGCTCTCGGCCACGAGCTGGGC
>CAZXZF010000099.1:0-9058 GCA_964645095.1 uncultured Desulfocurvus sp.
CCCAGGAACACGTCGCTGATGTAGATGCCCTTGGCCTGGACCTGGTGGAACCATTCCTCGTTCTTGTAGTTGGCTGTGCGGATGGCCTGGTAGGGGCCGGTGTAGACCACGTGGTCGCCGTTCTGGTCGATGATGCCGAGGTCGATGTAGTACTTGGAGCGGGCCTGGAGCAGGGTGAACACGCGCTCGAAGGTTTCTGGCTGCAGGAAGTATTCCAGGCGGTGGGTGTAGGCGATGGCTGTGAGCTGCGAGAGGCGCTCGTTCATGAACAGGTCGAGGGTGCGCCGCTTGTTCTCGGTGATGTGATTGAGGTTCTGGAGAATCTTGTTGGTGTGCGAGGTCTCAAATTGGCGATAGATGGTGTAGCCCAGAATGAGCAGGGGGATGAGCGAGAACCCAAGCGTCGTCAGGATCATCTTGACGCGGAGCTTCGTGTATCCGGAGCTTTCGAGCATGCCCGCCGCCTTGTCTTGGGGTGATGTGCGCGCGGAGGATTCGTCCGACAGGCCGGAAGAAGGCCGCACCAATGTGTCTGTTTACTCCGTGAGCTCAAGATATGCAAGGGATTTGGGGCAGGTATGCCACGGCGCCCCAGCGCGGGCCGACCTGGCCGTTGCGGAACCGGGCGGCTTGTATCTGGCGGGATTTTCTGCGATTGGTTCTGCATGGAACAGCGTGCAGGTTTCTTCGGCAGGATCATGCAGGCCCTAAGCGGCGGCAGGTCCGGCCCGGCCCCCAGTCAGGAAGAGCTGCGCACGCTCTTTGCCAGCCGCTCCCAGGCCTTTGCCCGGGTGCTCGAGGCCAACAACAAGGCCCTTGAGATCATGAGCGACCTGGAGGAGGCCCTGCGCGGCCGGAGCATCTTCGGCATGAGCTTTGTGCGCGCAAGCGCAACCGCCGTGGGCGTCAACGTCTTCAAGCTGGTGCGCGCCCTGACCGAGCTTGAGCCCGGCCGCTACGACGCCCTGTTCGGCCGGCTGGCCGCCATCCAGGCGGGCATCGACGAGGCCCTCTCGCGCCGCGTCCCGGCCTTTGACGTGCCCTTTGTCCTGCGCTTCGCTGAGATCGACCGCAATTCCTCGGACCACACCGGCGGCAAGATGGCCAACCTGGGCGACATGCGCTCGCGCATCGGCCTGCCCGTGCCCGACGGCTTTGTCATCACCGCTGCGGGCTATGAGGCCTTCATGGCCGCTGGCGACCTCCAGGCCGAGATCAACGCCCGCCTCCAGGCCCTGCCCGAGGACACGGAATCCGACGCCCTCGACGCGCGCTTCCGCCTGGCCTCGGAGATCCAGCAGCGCATCATCAACGCGCCCGTGCCGGAACCGCTCGCTGCGGCCATCGAGGCGGCCTACGAGCGCCTGCGCGCTGATGCGGGCGGGCCTTCGGGCGTCATCCGCGTCTCGCTGCGCTCAAGCGCGCTCGGCGAAGACGCCGCCGGGACGACCTTTGCCGGGCAGTTCAAGAGCCTGCTCAACGTCCCGCGCGAGAACCTGCTCGATGCCTACAAGGAGATCGTGGCCAGCAAGCACACCCTGCACGCCATGACCTACCGCCTGAACCGGGGCATCCGCGACGAGGACGTGGCCATGTGCGTGGGCTGCATGACCCTTGTGGACGCCCGGGCGGGCGGGGTCATGTACTCGCGCAACCCGCTGGACGTGCGCGACGCCTCGGTGGTCATCAATTCCGTCTGGGGCCTGCCCACGGCGGTTGTGGATGGCACCACGCCGACGGACCTCTTCGTGGTCGAGCCTGCCGCCGGGGATGCCGGGCCGCAGGTGCGCGAGCGCGTCATCAAGCGCAAGGACTCGCGCACTGTGCCGGACGAAGGCGAGGGCCTGCGCCGCGAGGCCGTTGGTGAGGCCGAGGCCGCGCTGCCGTCGCTGTCCGAGGCCGAGGCCTGCGAGCTGGCGCGTTTGGCCGGGGTGCTGGAGCAGGCCTACGGCGGCCCCCAGGACATCGAATGGGCCGTGGACAAGGCGGGCCAGGTGTTTCTGCTGCAATGCCGCCCGCTCCAGCAGATGGCGGCAAGCGCCGCTGTCTCGCCTGCCGCGCGCGCCGTGGTGCCGGGGGCGACGGAACTTTTCGCCGGGGGCGTCACGGCCAGCCCTGGCGTGGGCTTTGGGCCGGTGTTCGTGGCCCGGCGCGAGGTCGACGCCCTGCGCTTCCCCGAGGGCGCGGTGCTGGTGACGCCCATGGCCCTGCCGCGCTGGGCCGCGCTCCTGTCCCGGGCCTCGGCCCTGGTCACGGAGCAGGGCGGCATCACCGGGCATCTGGCCAACGTGGCGCGCGAGTTCGGCGTGCCCGCGCTGTTCGACGTTCCCGATGCTTCAACGCGTTTCGCCGAGGGCCAGGGCGTCACCGTGGACGCGCTGGGGCGGCGCATCTACGCGGGCCGCGTGGACGAGCTCTTGGCCCAGGCCGAGCCGCCGCCCAGCGTCATGGCGGGCAGCCCGGTGTTCGAGACCCTGCGCGAGGCCACCAGGCTCATCCTGCCGCTGAACCTGACCGACCCGGAAGCGCCGGACTTCCGCATCGAGAACTGCGCCACCTACCACGACATCACGCGCTACGCCCACGAAATGAGCGTGCGCGACATGTTCGAGTTCGGCACGCGCCACGGCCTGGCCAGCCAGGCCAGCAAGCAGCTGGTCTGCGACGTGCCCATGCAGTGGTGGATCATCAACCTGGACGACGGCTTCACCCGCGAGATACCGGAGCGCTTCGTGCGTCTGGACGACATCGCCAGCCCGCCCATGCTGGCCATCTGGGAGGGCATTGTGGCCGTGCCCTGGGCCGGGCCGCCGGCGGCCAGCGCCGGGAGCATGATGAGCGTGTTTCTGCAGGCCACCATGAACCCGGAGCTGGGCGAGGGCGGGGGCGGGGGCTTCTGCGAGCGCAACGTGTTCATGATCTCCAGGCGTTACGCCTGCCTGAACTCGCGCTTCGGCTTCCACTTCACGACCATCGAGGCCATGCTCTCCGAGGGCGGCTTCGACTCCTACGCGGGCTTCAAGTTCAGCGGCGGCGCGGCCGACGAACGTCGGCGCGTGCTGCGCGCGGAGCTCATCGGCGAGATTCTGGAGCTCTACGACTTTCAGGTGAAGCTGCGCGGCGATAATCTTTTCGCCAAGGTCGAGAGCCGCCGCCACGACTATATCCTGGAGCGTGTGCGCATCCTGGGCTACCTGCTCGTGCATACCCGGCAGATCGACATGGCCATGGCCGACCGGGGCGCAGCGGACAGCTTGCGCCAGAAGATGCTGGCGGACATCAGCGCCATGCGCGCGCCCGCGCCCGCAGCCAATCCGGCAGGCCAGTCTGATGGCCCGTCTGATGGCCCGTCTGGCGGCCAGTCTGGCGGCCAGGCCCGCGAGGAGAGCGCATGAGCGGGCGGATTCGCGTGCTCCATGCAGTGAAGAGCCTTGGGCTTGGCGGCACGGAGAAGGTCATGCAGCTCCTGGTGCAACACCTGGACGCGCGGCGTTTCGAGGTCGCGGTGCACAGCCCGGAGCACGGCCCGCGCGCGGCCCAGTTGCGCGAGGCGGGCGTGGCCACCTACGTGGGCCTGGGCCTGGACCGCGCCCTGGCGGCCTTCCGGCCCCAGGTGCTGCACGTGCACCGCGCGGGTTGGCCCGAGCCGGAGTTCCTGCGGCCCCTGCGCGACTTTGTCGCCGCGCAGCCGCAGACTGTTGTGGTGGAAACCAATGTTTTCGGGCGTCATGACCCCTCGCCCTCGGGCGCAGTCATCGACTGCCACCTGTTCGTCTCCAATTTCTGCTTGGAGCGCTTCACGCGGCAGACGGGCATCCCGGCCCGGTGGCCGGACTATGGCGTGCTGTACAACCCCGTGGACACGGTCGGCTTCGCCGCCTCATTGCCGGATGGCCCCGCACCTGCCAATTCGACGGGCGGGCCGATTCTCGGGCGCATCTCCCGGCCTGATCCCGGCAAGTGGTCGCGCCTGGCCCTGGACATCCTGCCCCTGCTTGCGCGCAGCGTGCCGAACTTCCGCTGCCGCATCATCGGCGGCATTCCCGAGGCCGAGGCTTACGTGCGCCAGCACGGACTGGAGGCCTGCGTGGAGTTTTTGCCGCCGGTCTCGACCGATGCGGAGCTGGCGGCCTTCTACGGCGGGCTCTCGGCCCTGGCCCATGCCAACGACACCGGCGAGAGCTTCGGGCTGGTCATTGCCGAGGCCATGGCTTGCGGCCTGCCCGTGGTCACGCACCCGGCCGCGGGCGAGCGCGACAACGCCCAGCTGGAGCTGGTGGAGCACGGCGTCACCGGGCTGGTGGCCGAGACCGCGGAGCAGTACGCCCAGGCCGTGGGCTGGCTCTTCACCCACCCGGCCGAGGCTCACGCCATGGGTCAGGCCGGGCGTGACAAGGCCCAGCGGCTGTTCCGCGCCCAGGACATCGCGGCCAAACTCGGCGGCATGTACCTGGACCTCATCGCCCGCAAGGGCAGGGCGACCGCGTGAAACTTCCGCATGAAATCATGAACGTCTACAGCGCCGAGGTGCTGGGCTTTGGCTTCAAGGGCGCGGACGTGCCGGTCGCCATTCCGGCTGCCCCTGCGTTTGCGGACCTGGAGCGCCTGACCGCGCGCGCCGTGGCGGCCTTCGAGCGCTCGGGCCGGAGATATCTGGCGCTGCTGGGCCTGGGCTCCGGGGCGCTGGTAAAGGCCCTGGGTGAGGCGCTGCCAGCGGGAACCCTCTGCGTCTGCGAACAGGATCTGGCCCTGGTGCGCGCCCTGCGCGCCCTGCCCGATGGCGGGCTGCTCGGCTGGTGGCCGGTGCTCGATGAAAAAATAACCGTTGGCCTGGCAACGGACGCCTCGCCCTGGGCGCTGTTCTTCCTGCTCGACCGCGCAGGCGTAGGCCCCCATCCGCAGGGTCACGCGCTCGTCCTGCCGAACCCGGAGTTGTCACCCCAGGCCAAGGCCGCGCACCGCCCCCTGGAACTCCTGCTCACGCGCTCACGCCCGCTGGATATACCCGTTGCAGCGCCACGGCCAAGGCTCTCGGCTGCGGCCATCCTCGCGCCCTCGGAGCCGGACCTGGCCGGGTTCTTCGCCCAGTTCCCGGACTGGCTCGAGGAACTGGTGCTGGTCTGGGACGCCGAGGCCGTGCCGGAGATTCCAGTGCCTGGGCGCTTCCCGGTGCGCCAGCTGGCCCGACCGCTGGGCGCTGACTTCTCCGCCCAGCGGGGCGCCATGCTCGCCGCCTGCTCGGGCGACTGGGTGCTCTATCTCGACGCCGACGAGCGCCTCTCGCCCCAGGCCTGGGCGGCCCTCCCGGCCCTGTGCGCCGCGTCCAATGCCCCGGATGCGCCCGATGCTCCCAATAATGTTCCCAATGTCGTTGCCTGGCACTTCCCGCGCCTCTCGCCCTACCCAGACGCGGAGCACGCGCTCGCCGGCTTCGGGCTCTGGCCCGACGTGCAGCTCCGGCTCTTCCGCAACGCTCCGGGCCTGCGCTTCGTGAACCCGGTGCACGAGCGGCTCATGGGCCTCAGCGGGGCGCAGGCCCTGGCGCTGGATGTGGAGATCGAGCACTTGAGCCGTTTGCGCAAGGGCGATGCGGCCCTGCGCCAAAAGCTGGACCGCTTCGACGAGGCCGGGGCCGGACGTGTGCGGCATGCCTTGAGCGCCGAGTATCCGAGCGTTGCGCGCGGGCTTCTGGCGGCGCGCAGCCTGGACGGGCCGCTGCGCTGCCTGCTGCTCCCGCCGGAATTCGTGTGACTCCCGCGCAACTTGATTCCCGCCCGTAAAACAGCTAGGGTTCAACCTCTCAATCAACCTATTCCCAAGGATTGTGATGCGGATTCTCTGTCCCCTGTGCGGCTTTGGCCGGGAAGTTGACTTGGCAAAGATTCCCCCGCGCGCCCAAATGGCCACCTGCCCGCGCTGTGAGCACAAGTTCCGTTTCCGTGTGGTGGATGACCTGCCGCCCGCGACACCGCCTTCTGCTGGCCTGTCGTCTGGCCTGTCCTCCGTTGACCCGCGCCTTGTGCCGTCTTCCCCCCTGCGCAGCGGCCAGGACCTCTCGGCCCGGCCGGCCACGTCTGCCGGTCCAGATCCGCTGGCTGCCCAGCGCGCCGCTGCGGAGCAGGCCTGGAAGCATCTCCAGGGCGTGAAGCCCGCTGGGCCCGCTGCCGATGCCGATGTCGCTGCCGATGCCGATGCGCAGAAACCCGAAGCGCCCAGGCCCGAGGCCGCGCCCGCGTACCTGAACGCCCCCCAGGAGTCCGCTCCGGGCTTGTCGCCCGTGCTCTCTCCCGTGCCCTTTGAGGAGCTGCCGCGGCATGGCTTCTTCCCCGGCCTGTGGGGCACCATCACGGCGGTGCTCAAGACGCCCTCGGCCTTTTTCAGCGCCATGCCCGTCACCGGCGGCATGGCCAAGCCGCTCATTTTCCACTTGCTTCTCGCCGAGCTTATGGTGCTCTGCCAGTATGCCTGGGGGCTCTTGGGCGTGGGGGCCGCAGCTCAGCTCATGGGCAGTACGGAGCTCATGGACCTGGGCATTGGCGCGGCAGGGCCCACCATAGTGATGTTGCTGGTCTATCCGCTGCTGCTCATCCTGCGGCTCATGCTCATGACCGGCGTCATCCACTTCATTCTGCGCGTGATCTTCCGTTTGACCGGCGGGCAGGGCAGCGGGGCCGAGGCCACCTTCCGCGTGCTCTGCTATTCCGCAGCGCCGCTGATCCTCGGCGTGGTCCCCTTTTTCGGCCCGCTCCTGGGCGGTGTCTGGAGCATCGTGCTGACCGTCATCGGGCTGAGGGAGGCGCACCGCACGCGCGGCTCTGCGGCCACGTTCGCCGTGCTGCTGCCCATCCTGATGCTCCTGGCCGCTGCCCTGGGCCTCATGCAGGCCGGGATGAAGGGCTGAAGGCCGTGGCCCGGGGAAGACCAAGACCTGTGCTCGGCTGGGGGCGCCGCAAGTGGCGGGCCTACCGCGCGGCGCGCAAGAGCGCAGCCGAGGTCAACCCGAACGGGTTGTTGCGTCTGGCCGAGGAGGTGCGCACCCTGGCCGAGGCCGCCCGGCGCGTCTGCCCGCCGGAGCGCCGCCTGCAATCGCGCATCCGGGGCATCCACGAGGAGACGCACCGCCTGGCCGACATCGCCGCCACTCCGGATTTCCGCTGCCTGGCCCCGGACAAGCGCCAGCTGCTGCGCCGGGGGCTGGTGAACTCGCGCGAGCAGCTCCTGCGCGTCATGGGCCAGGCCACGGTCCCCACCAAGCTCCTGCAATAGCCCCTCTCCAATTTGACCTGACTCGACCTGATTACGCCTGAGCCCACATGGCTTCGCCAGAATATTTTGGGGGGGGCGGTACGCATCTTGCTTACATCTGGGCACAGGACCGCGTTCGCGTCGGAATTCCGTCGCGCGCGGGCAACATGCATACCCTTGCGAGTGCGCCCATGAAACCGACCTTTCCCATCCAGGCTTTCCGCGCCCTGGCCCTCCTGGCCCTTGCCATGCTGGGCCTTGCCGCCTGCGCCCATGTCGATCCGAGCATCGTCAACCCCAGCAAGGTCTATCGCGACGCGCCGGTGGAGAAGAGCAAGCTGGTCATCTCCGTCAAGCCCAAATCCAAGCTCAACGACGCGCCCCAGGTGCTCATGTACCCCTTCTGGGTCAGCCAGAAGATGGACAACCACCTGCTTGTGGGCCGGGAGCTGGCCCGGCTGGTGCACCAGACCTGGACCGAGGAGGCCGCCTTTGAGACCCTGATGTTTGATCCGCAGCTGGTGTACCACGGGCCGGAGCAGGCCGTGAGCGTGGCCCGCCGCGCCGGGGCCGATCTCGTGGTGGTGGGCATCGTGCCCTATCTGTACACCGGCGGCTCCATCGACAGCACCTCCGTGACCCTGCAAATCCGCATCTACGAGACCAGGGGCGGCAACCTCCTGCTCTCCATGGACCAGTCGGCGCGCGTGCAAGCCCGGCTGACCCAGGACTGGATCCTGTTCGATCTGCACACCCGCCTGTCCGACTCGCCCATCAGCGAGGCCATGGCCTCCATCGCCCGCGACATGGCCGTGCCCATCAAGTCCTGGATGCCGCCCACGGACGAGGAGCTGGGCTTTGCCGACAGCTCTTCGGGCATGCAGAAGAACATCCTGGCCAGCGGCTCGCCCCTGGCCGGAGATGACGATGAGGGCGCTTCGCGCGGCATGGTCGCCGGGCTGCTTGGTTCCGCCGACAAGGGCGGCAAGGGCCGCAAGGCTGTGAACAACAGCCTGAAGCTCAAGGTTGAGTTCGACGTTGACTCCTCGCGCATCCGCGAGGAATCCTACGGAATATTGAACGAGCTGGCCAAGGCGCTGAAGTCCGACGCGCTCAGGGGCCGCCGGGTGGTGGTCAGCGGGCACTGCGACCACGACGCCTCGCTAGAGTACAACCAGAAGCTCAGCGAACGGCGCTCGGCCTCGGTGAAGGCCTATCTTGTGGAGCGCGGCGGCGTGGCAACAGAGACCCTGCGCACCGAGGGCTTCGGCAAGACGCGGCCCCTGGTGCCAAACACCTCTCCGGCCAACAAGCAGCGCAACCGCCGCGTGGAGGTGCGCCTGGACAAATAGCCCAGACGCATAAGAACACTTGATAAAGTTTGTTCAAGGGGCGGCCCGCACCGCCCCTTTTTTTCGACTTTGCGCCCGGCTGCGAATGTGATAGGGGAGGGCCTCGCATCAAAAATACTCCGCTACGAACGAGGTTTTCATGATCGGCATATCCAAGCTTTACTGCGGCGCCGTCGAGGCTGCCGACGCCCTGCGCTACAATCGCCAGTCCGGCGCGCTGCCCTCGCACCTGCTCCAGTTCTCCAAGGACAAGAAGCCCGTTGTGGTCTGGAACATGACCAAGCGCTGCAACCTCAAGTGCGTGCACTGCTATGCCAAGGCCGTGGAAGTCGAGGGCCAGGACCAGATCAACACCGACCAGGCCAAGGCCCTCATCAGCGATCTGGCCGCCTTCGGCGCTCCGGTCATGCTCTTCTCCGGCGGCGAGCCCCTGGTGCGCAAGGATCTGGTCGAGCTGGCCA
>CAZXZF010000100.1:0-8970 GCA_964645095.1 uncultured Desulfocurvus sp.
CAGGTGAGCCTGAACCTGGGCCGCGCCACCCAGGGCGTGCGCCTGGTGCGCCTGGCCAGCGGCGAGGTGGTGGCCGGTTTCGACCTGGTCCAGCGCGACGGCCTGGAAACCGTTGAAGGTGTGGAGGAGGAGCTTCCTCCGGTCGAGGAATAAGCGGGGCCGCCATGCGCGCAAGCCTCCGGAGTGTCCTGCTGGCGCTTGTCTGCGCCCTGATCGTCGGCCTGTTGGCCTGCGGCCAGGGCGCGCCCAGCGGCCCGGCCCTGGACCTGAGCATCGCGCGCGACGCCTACGCCGGGGGCTACTTCCTGGAGGCCGAGCAGGCCTACGAGCGCTACCTCCAGGCCGATCCCCAGGGCAAGCACCGCCTGGAGGCCTGGACGCGGCTGGTGGAGATCGCCAGCGGCGTCAAGGGCGACAACGGCAAGGCCGTGACCCTGCTTGAGACCGCCACGCTGGAGTACAACAGCAGGCCCGAGGTCAACTGGCCGCTTCTGTTCCGCCTGGGCGAACTGTACGAGCAGCAGGGGCAGCGCAAGAAGGCCCTGGATTCCTGGGGCCGCTGCCTGGACACCAGCGCGGGCGACGTGGGCAAGGCCGTGCAAACGCAGATGCGCATGGCCGTGGCCAACCGCGCCCTGGGCAAGCATGACCTGGCCGTGGAGCTCCTGACCCAGAGCGTGGCCCAGGCCAAGGACGTGGAGATCAAGAGCCGGGCCATGTACGAGCTGGCCCAGACCCTGTCCCTGTCCTCGCAATGGCCCAAGACCATTGAGATTCTGGGTGCGATTCTGGCCCTGGAAAAGGCGCCCCAGGACGTCAAGGTCATGAGCGCCTACCTGCTGGCCGATGCCTACGAGGCCCAGCGCAATATCCCCAAGGCGCGTGAGGTTCTGCTCTCCCTCAAGGACACCTACCCCAACCCCGAGGTCATCGTGGCGCGGCTGGCCACCCTGGGCCAGCAGCACACAGCCCCGGCCATGCAGCAGCTCCAGCCCGGCGACGCCATGCCGCCCGAGGTGCCCGACGCCAAGACCCCCAGAGGCCGCAAGCTGCGGCGGTAAGAGCCTCCGGCGGCCAGGGGGCGTTGCCCCCTGGACCCCCACCAGAGGGCCTGAGGCCCTCTGGACTCCCCATTGCGCCGAAAGGGCTGTTTCAGGAGGAACCTGAAACAGCCCTTTCGGCTTGTTTGGGTCAGGGGAAGTTTCTTGGAGAGTGCTTTCCGCGAGGGTTCAAAAAAGGGCCAACCGCGCGCAGGGCTTTTCGGAGTCTTCGACGAAAAAGCTGCGCGCATTGCCAGGGCCAAGCCAACGCACCAGCCCAGGCCACCCTGGCCCAGGCCCTATGGGGAGTCCAGAGGGCCTCAGGCCCTTTGGCGGGGTCCAGGGGCAGCGCCCCTGGCAAGCGAAGGCGGCGCCCTGGGCTCAAACCTTCCGGCAGACCAGCAGGCCCGAGCCGATGGGCACGATGACCGCGTCCACGCGCGCGTCCAGCAGCGCCTCGTCCAGGAAGTCCTGGAATTCTGCGGCGTGGCTGATGGCGTTGTCCACGCAGACGAGTCCGCCCCGGGGCAGCCGGGCCAGCGCCAGCTCGAAGGCTGTGCGGGCCATGTTGCGCTCGGCGTCGATGAAGCAGAAGGAGAGCGCTTCGGCGGCTTCAAGTCCGGCCAGGGCGTCGCTTTCGCTGAATTCCACCACGTCCAGCACATCGGCGGCGGCAAAGCTTTGGCGCGCCAGTTCGGCCTTGGCCGGGTCCAGCTCAAAGGTGTGCAGCCTGCGGCGGGTTGCGCGGCAGGCCAGGGCCAGCCAGAGCGCGGAATAGCCCGCCCCTGTGCCCACTTCCAGCGCATCGCCGACCGGGCAGCCAGCCAGCAGGATGGCCAGGAGCCTGCCCGTCTCGGGCGGGATTTGCCGGAGCAGCCGCTGGCGCTCCATGCCCTGGGCCTTGCGCCAGGCTTCCAGCGCCTTCAGATGGCCCTGCGTGACCTCTATGGCCTGGGGGATGTCGCGGAACATGGGAACCTCCGTGTGCGCTCGCGTTGTGCGGCCCTCAGGTATCCGATTTGCCGCGCCAGGGGAAGGGCCTCAGGGGGTTGGGGGCCTCGGGCCACATGCCACATGCCGCCCGAGGCAAGCCAGGGGCTAAGGGTCTGCCCGCTTGCGTTCTTCTGGCAGAATTGGCTATACTTTTTCACATGCAGGCCGATAAGGCTTTCGGGACAGTGTCGTACCGTTGCCGGTTGATTCCGGCTGCATCGATAACAAGGCGGTTTTCCAGTGGCGAAGAAAAAACCAGACGAAGAACCGGCGGTCGATATTGCCATTGAAGGCGAGGCCCCGGCGAAGTCCAAGAAGAAGCTCGTCGTAATCATCGGCATAAGCGTGCTGTTGCTTGCCGTGCTTGGTGCGGGCGGCTTTTTTGGCTACAAGTGGTGGATGGGCAAGAAGGCAGCTGCTGCTGGCGGCGACAACGCCACGGTACAGACTGCCGACGCGCACGGCGAGAAGAAGGCCGAGGGCAAGGACGACAAGAAGGATGACAAGAAGGGCGCGGCTTCCGGCGCTGGCGACCTGGTGAGCATCCCGCCCTTCCTGGTGAACCTGGCCGATCCCCAGGGGCGCCGCTACCTCAAGCTGGCTCTTGACGTCGAGGTCAGGGACAAGGCCGCGGCGGACGAGCTGAACAAGAGCATGCCCAAGATCAAGGACTCCCTGATCTTGCTGCTGTCCAGCAAGACGTATGAGGATCTCGCCAGCATCGAGAACAAGATCCTGCTCAAGAAGGAGATCGTTGAGCGCATGACCCTGGTGGTGGGCGAGCAGAAGGTCATGCGGGTGTACATCACGGAGATTGTCATCCAGTAGCCTTGCGGCCCTGGCAGGGAACATCCTGCGTGCCCTTGCTTGTGTACGGGTTTTGCAATACTGGTTTGAGCACGGGAGTGACCCGCGCCTTGTGGATAAGCGGGATTTCAACTTCACACAGAGAGGTCAGCATGGCCGAAGACAAAGACCAGGATTCCCTCGCCGAGGAATGGGCCAACGCCTTGATGAAGGAAGAGGGCGGCGCGGACGCTGCCGCAGGCGCTGATGCCGCAGGCGGCGGGTCTCCTGACGACGCCTTGGCCGACGAATGGGCCAAGGCCCTGGCCACCCAGGAGGTGGACGGCGTCAAGAAGGAGAAGGAGCAGTCCTATCTCCGCACCCAGACCCACGAGCCCGAATTCAAGGACATGACCGCCGAGCACAAGGCCCAGCGCCAGAATCCCGGCACCAAGCGCGATCTGGACTTCATCCTGGACATCCCCCTTGAGGTTTCGGCCGAGCTTGGCCGGACCAAGCTGCTCATCAATGAGCTCTTGCAGCTGGGTCAGGGCTCCGTTGTGGAGCTGAACAAGCTGGCGGGCGAACCGCTGGAGATTTTCGTCAACGGCAAGCTGGTGGCGCGCGGCGAGGCCGTGGTCATCAACGAGAAGTTCGGCATCCGCCTTACGGACATCATCAGTCCCATCGAGAGGGTCAAGCAACTTGCTTGAAGTAGATTTTTTTGTCATCATGAAAACCCTTGGGGTGCTCGCGGCCGTTGTGGGCCTGATGTTTTGCATCCTCTGGTTGATGAAGAAGTTGGTTCCTGGCGTTGTCCGCGGCCCGAATCAGCGCGTGGAGCTGAGCCTGGTGACGCAGTTGAGCCTTGGCACGCGGCAGAAGGTTGCCGTGATCCGCGTGGCCGACCGTATGCTGGTCGTGGGAGTCACCGAGGGCTCGATAACCACCCTGGCTGAACTTTCGTTGCCGCAGATTGAGCCCGCAGCCCAGAAGGAAGCTGATGACCCGAAAATCTTCGCCGACCTGCTTGCCTGGCGCAAGGACAGCCCGGACACGGTTGCTGAGCCCGCGGCCAAGCCTGCTGCATCCAAGCCAGTCAAGCCCGCTGAGCCCGCAGAAGACGAAGGGCCGCGCCTCTTCGCCCCTGGCGAGCGTCCCTCTCGCTAGCCTTCTCGCCCTCGGCCTGCTGTTCCTGTTCGTCCTGCTGCCAGCCCTGGCCCAGGCCGCGGCCCCGGCGGCGAACCCAGCCGTACCCACGCTGACCATGCAGCTCTCCGGCGGCCAGAGCGAGCCCACCAAGGTCTCCATAGCCCTGGAGCTGATGTTCCTGTTCACGGTGCTCAGCATTGCGCCCTCCATCGTGCTGACCATGACCTCGTTCACGCGCATCATCATCGTCTTCCACTTCCTGCGCCAGGCCATGGGCACCCCGCAGATGCCGCCCAACCAGATCCTGGCCTCGCTGGCCCTGTTCATGACCATCGTCATCATGGGGCCGGTGATCAAGAACGTGAACGACGAGGCGCTCCAGCCCTATCTGGAGGAGCGCATCGGCTTCAAGGAGGCGCTGGACAAGGCCCAGCTTCCCATCCGCGCCTTCATGTTCAAGCACACCCGGGAGAAGGACCTGTCGATCTTCTACTCCATCAGCAAGCAGGAGCGGCCGGAGAACAAGGAGCAGGTCTCGACGATGCTTCTCGTGGCTGCGTACACCATCAGCGAGCTGAAGACCGGCTTCTCCATCGGCTTTCTCATCTACATCCCCTTTTTGATCCTGGACATGGTGGTGGCCAGCATCCTTTTGTCCATGGGCATGATGATGCTTCCGCCTGCCATGGTCTCCCTGCCGTTCAAAATCCTGTTGTTCATCCTGGTTGACGGCTGGAGCCTGCTTATCGGTTCTGTGGTCAATTCCTTTGGTTGACGAGGGCAATCATGGCCATCACTCCTGAATTCGTCGTCGGCTTTTCCCGAGAGGCCATGGAGCTGACCCTGGTCATCTGCCTGCCCATGATGGGCGTGGGCCTTGCCGTTGGCGTGCTCATCAGCGTTTTCCAGGCCGCCACGCAGATCCAGGACGCCACGCTCTCCCTTGTGCCCAAGCTTGTGGCCATGTTCATTGCGTTGATCCTGGCCTTTCCCTGGATCATGGACAAGATGATCACCTACACCACGAATCTCTTCAAAAACCTGCCCGCAATCATACGATAACGGCCTGCACTCCACGCCACCTTGCCAAGCTTGCGCGCACAGGCTAGGTTCCTCCCACGCGCGCAACACCAGGGGTGTTCTTTCAGGTATGAGCATGTGCCACGACATTTACGGCTGCGTTCCGGTCGTCAGCAAACGGCGCGGCGACAACGCCTCGGAAGCGCAGACGGCGCACCTTGCGCCGGACTCTTTCGGTCTGCCGGACGCCTCCGGTCCGGATGCGAGCCTGACCGTGCCCGCACCCGCCCGCAGCACTTTTTCCACGCGCGCCAGGTGACCGCAATGATCCTCAACGCCATCAGCAACTCCATCAAGGCCCGGCCCGGGCGCTGGGCTTTCTGGCTCATCGCCGCGCCCACGCTGCTGCGCTTGTGGTTTGTGGCCACCGGACAGCTCGGCCTGGTGCAGGACGAGGCCCAGTACTGGGATTGGACCCGGCACCTGCAGCTGACATACTATTCCAAAGGCCCGCTCATCGCCTGGATCATTGCCCTGTTCACGGGGGTTTTCGGCAATACCGAGCTCGGCGTGCGCATGGGCTCCATTGTCGGCGCGGCGCTGTTCCCCCTGCTCCTGTGGTGGCTTGTGGCCGGGTTGTGGAAGCGCCCGGTGCCGGCAGTGCTGGCGTTGTTCCTGGCGGCCGTGTCGCCGCTGTTCCAGGCCCTGGGCATCCTCATGACCACGGACAACCCCTTTGTGCTCTGCTGGACCCTGTCCATGATCGCGCTGTACGCAGCGGCGACCCCGGACGACTCCGGGCGTGAGCGCGGCGTGTGGCCGTATCTGCTGCTCGCCCTGGCCTACGGGGTGGGCATCCTGGCCAAGTACACCATGCTTGGCGTGGCCGGGCTGGCCGTGGGTTACGGCCTTCTGCTGCATCGCGGCGGGGCGCTGCCTGCCCGCTTCTGGCCGCGGCTGTGCGCCGCGCTGGCCCTGGGCATTGTGCTCGGCTTTCTGCCCACGTTCATCTGGAACATGCAGAACGACTACGTGGGCTACAAGCATGTGCTGCACCTCATCGGCGTGTCCGGCGAGGGTTCCAAGACCATGTTCCGGCTGTCGCGCGTGCCCGAATACGTGGGTGCGCAGCTCGGCTTTGCCCTGCCTTGGTGGTTCTGGCTGATGGCGGTGGCGGGCTTCGCCGCCGTGCGCCAGGTCTGGCAGGCAACGGTGGGGCAGGCTTCCGCAACCGTCTCCAACAAAGACTTCGGCGCGACCTTTGCCCAGTCGGCGCTGCTGGTGGTCTTTTTCTGGCCCATCACCCTGTTTTTTCTGGCCTGGAGCCTGCACACCAAGGTGCTGGCCAACTGGAACACGGTGAGTTTCGTGGCTGGCAGCGTCCTTGGCGCGCTGGAGCTGGAGCGGCTCATCACGTCGAACCCGTCCCGGCGCACGTCGCGCCTTTTGATCTCCGGCGGCGTTGCCAGCATCGTGCTCATGCTTGTGCTGCATCTGCACCAGCTTCTGCCTGTTCCGCCCTCGCTCAACCCCGCGCACCGGCTCAAGGGCTGGGAGGACATGGGGGTCCGCATGGGCCAGGTTGCCGAGCAGCGCTTCGTTGACCCGAAGCGCGTGTTCTTCATGAGCGACGTCTACGACATCACGGCCTCCCTGGCCTTCTACCTGCCCAGCCAGCCGCGCACCTTCTGTCTGTGGTGGCACGACCGCCGCATGAACCAGTATGACCTCTGGGGCGGTCCTGTGGACAAGCTCGGCTGGGACGCGGTGCTGGTGCTCAAGGGCGACGCAGCGGGCATGCCCCCGGTGCTGGCGGACATGTTCGCCAGCGTGGCCGGGCCGTACCGCTACGTTGCGAGCTACCGGAACGTTCCTGTGCGGCCTTTCTACTACTATCTGTGCTACGGCTACAAAGGCCTTTGGCCCCGCCACGAGAACGGCTCCTTCTAAGCCTGCCCGACTACGCCCATTGCCAACGCTTTCCTTTTGCTTTGAATTCGTGCGAGTTCGAAGACTTCTCGTGCTTTTCTGTGACAAGCGTTGACATTCTTTGACAATGGGTGCATAAGCGCATACATCGGTGTCTTATGATAGACAATGATGTTCACGCGCAGGATGCAGCACCGCTGTTTCCCCGGCTCCTGACCCTGAAGGAGGTGGCCAACATCTTGCGCATCCACCCCAGAACAGCGTACAGGTTGGTGCAGGATGGCACGCTGGCCGCGATACGGGTGGGGACACAGTGGCGCGTCACCGAGGAAGCGCTGCATGAGTACGTTTCGCGTGGATGGCGGCACTGGCGGCCAGAGCCTTCCAGGGCCAAGACGCGGCAATACGACCTGCCCTTTGAAGACGAGGAGTGAGCATGAACCAGACGCCCATGGGATTTTCCGGTCTGCCGACCCCTGCCCGGCCCGTCGCCCTGCCCAATGACTACGGCAAGCCCATCGCCATGACGGCGAGCCTGGTGGCCGAGGACATCCATTTCAGCACCAGTACGGGCCTGCTCACCGTGGAGAAGCTTTACCGCACTGTGCAGGGGCGGGTTGGCTACGGCATCATCGCCGCCTCTGGCGAAAGCCGCGATCGCCGCGCCTACACCCTGGACGAGCAGGGCGAGACGGTGCTGTGCGACAATGGCGCGTATACCCTGGAGCTGCCCGTGAACGAGCTGCAAGAGCTCTTGTGCATGGCCCTGCAGGCCGAGGACGCCCTCAAGACCGTTGGCGAGCATGTGCACTTCTCTGTGGCTGTGAACGACGAATAGTCGACCATTTTTCTGCCTGAAACGACAAGCGCCCGGATTGCCGGGCGCTTTTTTTGTGTTGTCGGCGCGAAGCTAAACTGGGGGCTTGTCGCAGTATTGGGCGGCGTGGGCGCCGAAGTCTTCCTGGCCGGTGGACTCGATGACCGCGCGCCAGTAGTCGGACTCGATGTTGAGCATCTTGCGCTTGCTGGTGACGAGTTCCAGCGGCACGTGCACGAAGCGCGACTGCAGGCGGCTGACGACCATGCCGGTCTTTCCGGCCATGGCCGCGTGCACGGCGTTCTGACCGAGGAAGCCCGAGTAGACGCGGTCGTTGGCGTTGGCCGGCACGGAGCGGATGATGTAGCTCGGGTCGATGAACTTGATGGTGGCCTCCATCTCGCGGGCCTTGAAGTACTCCTTGATGCGCGCGATGAGGATGGTGCAGATGTCGCAGAGCACGGGGTTGCCGGAGGCGTCGGTCCTGCCGCTGGCCTCGCAGAGGTGCTGTCCTGCGCCCTCGGCGACCACGATGACGGCATGGCGGCGCTTGCGCAGGCGCTGCTCCAGCTGCACCAGCAGGCCGTCCGGGCCGTCGAGGCTGAAGCGGTTCTCCGGCACCAGCACGAAGTTGACCTCCTTAAGGGCCAGGGTGGCCTGCGCGGCGATGAACCCGGACTCGCGGCCCATGAGCTTGACGATGCCGATGCCATTGTAGGCCCCAACGGCCTCGACATGGGCGCAGGCGATGGCCTCGGTGGCCTTTTCCACGGCGGTGTCAAAGCCGAAGGACTTGCCCACGAAGTTGATGTCGTTGTCAATGGTCTTGGGGATGCCGATGATGCTGATGCGCGAGTTGCGCGCCTTGATTTCCTTGACGATGTTGGCGGCGGCTTTCATCGTGCCGTCGCCGCCGATCATGAACAGCACGTTGATGTTCATGCGCTCGAGCGCGTCCACGATCTCGTCCGCCGGTTGCGGCCCGCGTGAGGAGCCGAGCTCCGTGCCGCCGAAGACATGGAAGCTGGACACCTTCTCCGGGGTCAGCTCCATGATGTCGTGGCCGTACTTGGGGATGAAGCCTTGCAGCCCGTAGCGGATGCCGATGACCGAGGCCACGTGGTAGTGGTGGTAGGCGTCCATGACGATGGAGCGGATGACGTCGTTGATGCCCGGGCACAGGCCGCCGCAGGTGACGATGGCGCATTTGACCTTGGAGGAGTCGAAGTAGAG
>CAZXZF010000101.1:0-8867 GCA_964645095.1 uncultured Desulfocurvus sp.
TGGACCATGAGGATGTCCACGTCGCAGTTCTTGCCGTGCTCCAGGGCCTTGCCCGTGCCCACGGCGATCCAGCGCATCTCCAGGCCGGTGTCCTTCAGGATTTTCGGCACCAGGTTGTCCAAGAGGCCGGTGTCGGCGGTGCTGGTGGTGGTGCCCACCAGGATGGTCTCGGCGGCCAGGGCCGCGCCTGCAAAGGCCAGGGTCAGGGCCAGGGTCAGGATGAGGGTGAGTTTGCGCATGCGTGTCTCCTCGTTTTTGATTTTGGGCGCAGGCGCCCGTGCTTACTCGTACTGCTTGGCGTAGGCCGCGTCGTTGTAAAGCGATGCGCCGTGCTCGGCCTTGCCGAAGTCGCCGATGATCTTCTGCCCGGCCGGGGAGCCCACGAACCCGATGAACCTGGCGGCAATGGCTGCGCCCGGCGTCGCGCCCTCGGGCTGGCACAGGGTGTGGTAGGTGTTGATGAGCACGCGATCGCCCCGGAACAGGATGACCAGGCCCTTGAGGTCCTTCTTCACGGCCACCCAGGTGCTGCTGTCGGTCATGAAGTAGCCCTGCTCGGCATCGGCGCGCATGAGCGCGTCCTTCATGAAGCCCTTGGCAATGATGTACCAGCCGCCCGCCGGGGTGATGCCCGCCGTCTTCCAGATGCTCAGCTCCTTCTTGTGCGTGCCGGAGTTGTCGCCGCGCGAGAAGAACCTGGCCTCGGCCCCCGCGATGCGGGCGTAGGCGTCGGCGGCGCTGGTGGCCTTGGCTATCTGCGCGGGGTCCTTTTTCGGGCCCACGATGTAGAACTCGTTGGAGCCGATGAGCGCGTGGTTGGTGCCCCAGCCCTCGGCCAGGGCGGCCTTTTCCTGCGCCGGGGCGTGGACCATGATCATGTCCACGGACTTCTCCTTGAGCAGGTCCAGGGACTCGCCCGAACCGGCCTTGACCCAGCCCAGCCGGGCCTGCTCCTTCTTGCCAAAGGCCTCGCCCAGGACCTTCAGCAGGCCCAGCTCGCCGGGGCTGCCCGTGGCCAGGGTGAACTCGGCGGGGCCGGGACCGTAGGATTCGGTGATTTTCGGGGCGGCCTGGGCGCCCGCCGGGCAGACGCTGGCCCAGGCGAGCAGGGCCAGCAGAACAGACAGGGAAATGAGTTTGCGCATGGCGGCTCCTCCAGGTTGGTCAACTCTGACATATGCTTTTAAAAGCATATGCCATAAATGACACAGCACCCCGGAGAATGTAAAGGGCTGCGCGGCTAGATCAAGCTACGGCACAAGGCTGCGGCGTCTGGTTCACCACATGCTGCGGCTGGCCGGACAAAAACGCCGCGAGGTTTGCCGCCACCCCGTCCATGAGCCGGGTGCGCGCCTCCAGCGAGGCCCAGGCCACGTGCGGGGTGATGAGGCAGTTCGGCGCGGACAATAGCGGATTGTCCGGCCGGATGGGCTCCACGCGCACCACGTCCAGCGCGGCCCCGCCGAGCTTTCCGGCGATGAGCGCCTGGGCCAGGGCGGCCTCGTCCACCAGCTGCCCGCGCGCGGTGTTCACCAGCCGCGCCGAGGGCTTCATGAGCGAGAGCAGCCGCGCGTCGACCAGGTTCTCGTTGTCCGCCGTCAGCGGGCAGTGCAGGCTGACCACGTCGGATTTGGCGAAGAGCTCGTCCAGCCCGGCAAAGGCGAAGGGTTCGTACGCGGGCGCGGGCTTGGGGCGCGGCACATGCGCCAGCACGTTCATGCCAAAGGCGTGGGCCAGCTCGGCCACGCGGCTCCCGATGGCCCCGAAGCCCACCACGCCGAAGGTCTTGCCCGCCAGCTCGACCACGGGCGCGTCCCAGAAGCAGAAGTCCGGCTGCGCGGCCCAGCGGCCCTCGGCCACGGCCCGGGCGTGGCGCGAGGTGTGGCTGAACATCTCCAGCACCACGGAGAGCACGTGCTGGGCCACCGAGGGCGGCGAATAGCCGGGCACGTTGCACACGGGGATCTTGCGCCGCGCGGCCTCGGCCACGTCCACCACATTGTAGCCCGTGGCCAGCACCAGGATGCATTTCAGGTCCGGCAGGGCCTTGATGCTGGCGGCGTCGAGCACGGTCTTGTTGGTGCACAGCACGTCCGCGCCCTGGGCGCGCTCCAGCACCAGCTCGGGCGGGGTGCGCTCGTGGACGGTCAGTGTCCCCAGGCCGGCCAGGGCCTGCCAGGAGATGTCCTGGCCCATGGTGTTGCCGTCGAGCACCACCAGACGCGGTCTTGCGGTCATGTTGAACCCCCTTTCGGCGCGCTGCGCCAGAGGGTTTCTATCCCGCCGGGGCCGGGACTGGCAAGGGGACCGGACCGGATAACGGATCGGGGCAACGGATCGGGGCAACGGATCGGGCCAAAGGATCGGGCCAAAGGGCGGGCCGCCCCCCTCTGCCCGGGTCAAACCCCCTTGACATTTCGCGGCAATCCGGTGAAATAGGACCGCCTCGGCTCTTCAGGTCAGGCAAAGAATGCACGGAGGACGAAAGCATGCTCGGCGAACTCTTGAAAGACATGGCCCACAGCACCACCCAGGGCACCGTCGGTGTTTCCCTGATCTTCATCTACCTGGCCTGGATCATCATCGTGGCCCTCATCCGCATCAAGCAGGGCAAGGCCGAAGGCCACCACTAGGCACCACTCGGCCACGATGTGGTCGGGCGCCGGGAGCCTCCCCAGGCCCCTGACCCTTGAAATCGAAAGGCTGTCCGGGTCGCCGCGCGCGATCCGGTCAGCCTTTTTTGGCGCGCCCGGCCCTGGCCGGGCAAACCCCACGCCCCTGGCGGGCCAGACTCCGCCAGACGTCCCTGGATGCGGTCCGGGGCCAGGCCCCTGAAACGGGTTGAAAGAGCCGCTGCGCCCGGGCCGGATGCTCCGCCCGCTGAGACGTCGCGGCTATTTGTCGGCCCACTCCAGCTCCAGCGCCGCAAGCTCCTCGGGCGAGAAGGCCGGGGCCTCGAGCATGCCCGCGCGCCTGCGCTGGGAAAAGGCCTCGTACAGGATCACCGCAGCGGCCACGGAGACGTTCAGGCTCTGCACCATGCCCTGCATGGGGATGTACAGCTCCTGGGCCACACCGGCCACAAGCTCCTTTGAGGCGCCCCGGTGCTCATTGCTCAGGATCACCGCCGTGGGTTTCGTGAAGTCGAAGTCGTAGAGCGGGCGCGCAGTGGCGGAAAAGCCCGTGCGGAGGACCTGGACGCCTGCGCTGGCGAACTGCGCCAGCATGTCCGCGCCATCATCGTGGCCCACGCGCTCCACCCATTTCTTGGCCGAGGCCGAGGATTTCTTGCCCAGCTCCGGCCATTTCTCGGTGGTGTAATACAGATGCACGCGGAAAAGACCAAAAGCGTCGCAACTGCGCAGGATGGCCGAGACGTTGTGCGGGTCCCAGATGTTGTCCATGACCAGTGTAAAGTCGCGCTGCCGCTTGGCCAGCACGCTTTTGATGCGCCCGGTGCGCTCAGGGGTGATGAATCCTCGCATGGGCGGGCTTCTAACCAGATCACGCCGCCAACGCAAGTACTCGCACCCATGGAAATTCCCTGTTGACTTGCGGCTGAAATATGAGATTCTACGTAATAATAGCAACATCCGCTGCCGTGGAGGAAAATATGCGCGCACTCATCGCCGAGGACGAATTTCTGGGCCGCAAGGTGCTCTCGGCCTTTTTGAACACCCTGTTCGAGGTCGATGTGGCCGTCACCGGCAAGGAAGCCGTCACGGCCTTCAACCTGGCCCATGCCGAGGGCAAGCCCTACGACCTGATCCTCATGGACATCATGATGCCCGAGATGGACGGGCTGGAGGCCCTGGCGAAGATCCGCGCCACGGAGCACGAGAAGAAGCTCCGGCCCCAGGTCAAGGTGCTCATGACCACGGCGCTGGACGACGCCAAGACCGTGATCCGCTCCTTCCACGACGGCGAGGCCGCAGGCTACATCGTCAAGCCCGTGCGCAAGGAGAAGCTCTTTGCCGAACTCCAGAAGATGGGCTTTATCACGGAATAACCACGGGGAGCACTTTTGAGCGACGCCCTGACCGAGGAATTCTTCGCGGAAGTCAGCGACAAGTATTATCCCCAGGTCCTGGAGGGCCTGGAGCATCTTGGCGCGGGCGATGTGGCCGGCGGCATTGAGATACTCTCCCGGCCCCTGCACACCATCAAGGGCGTCACCGGGTTCATGCCCGGATTCGAGTCCGCAAGCGGCTTCACCCACCAGGTGGAGAGCTTCCTCAAGAAGCTCCAGGCAGGCTCCCTGCCCCACAGCGCGGACAACATCTCCCTCGCCGCCCACGGCGTGAACTCCATCTTTGCGGTCATCGAGCAGATCCGCGATGCCGGCGCGCCTGACCAGGGCGAGATGGACGCAGTAACCGAGGTGCTGGCCGCCGCCAGCGGCGAGGGCAGCGGCGCCTCCTGCCCGGCGGGCGCACGCTGCCTCACGGTCGAGCAGGAACAGGACTGCGCCGTGCTGCGCGTCACGGCCCCGCGCATCCACCGCAAGCACCACCGCGACCAGATCGTGGGCGCCATCATCACCCAGCCCCAGGAGACCCCCGTGGTCCTGGACCTCTCCCTGGTCAAGACCTTCGGCTCCAGCGCCTGGGAGGACGTCTCCGCCCTGGCCGGACATTGGAGCATCAGCGTGCGCGGGCTTGCCGGCGCCGCGCGCGAGACCTTCCACGCAGGCGGCATGGACGCGCTTCTGGCCGTGCTGCCGGCGCAGGCCGCACCCGGAGAAGCCTTGTGAGAGAGATCATCGCCCAGTGCGTGGAGCCCATGGAGGACAAGGTCCTCCTGCTCGAAGAGGGCCAGCCCGGCCCCGAGGCCGTGCGCGAGGCCCTGGACATCCTCGGCCTGAGCCACCTGAAGCTGGGCTCGGCCCAGGTCACCGCCCTGCTGGACATGTTCGCCGACGGCATCACTCCGGTAAGCTCGGGCCTGGTCACGGCGCTGTTGCGCGTCTGCGAGGCCCACCGGCGGTTCCTGCTGACCCTGGCCGGGGTCCTGGACCAGCCCCGCGCAGCCATCCCGGCGCCGACGCCCCAGCCGGCAACGGTGGAGGAGCGCGCAACCGTCGCAACGGGCGCCCCGGCGGAAGCTGGCCCGGCGCAAGCGGTGCCGGAGGAGGCTGGCCTGGACGAACACGACCAGCCCAAGGCCGCCACCCCGGAGGACGCCGACAAGCACGCCGAGCAGGCCGCCCAGGCCAGCAAGCAGAGCATCACCAGCATCCGCGTGCCCACCGAGCGCCTGGACAGCCTCATCGAGCTGGTGGGCAAGCTCATGGTCACCTTTGCCGTGCTCTCCCAAAGCGGCACGCGCGGGGCCACGCTCTCGGCCTCCACCCTGGCCGAGCTGGACACGGTCATCACCGGCCTGCAGACCCAGGTGGACGCCATCCGCCTGGTGCCCCTGCGCCAGATTTTCCTGCCCATGAACCGATTGGTGCAGAGCCTCGCCCAGAAGATGCAGAAGAAGGTGCGCTTCACCATCACCGGCGACGAGCTGCCGCTGGACAAGACCATCGTGGAGTGCCTGAACGAGCCCCTGGTGCACCTCTTGCGCAACGCCCTGGACCACGGCCTGGAGACCCCGGAGGAGCGCGCCACAGCGGGCAAGGACGAGACCGGCAGCGTGAACCTCACGGCCTGGCGCAAGGGCGAGACGGCCTATGTCGAGGTCTCGGACAACGGCCGGGGCGTCAACGCCGCGCGGGTGCGCGCCAAGGCCGAGGAGCGGGGCATGGTGGAGCCCGGCGCGGAGATGACCGAGGCCGAGACCATCCAGCTCATCCTGCAATCCGGCTTCAGCACCGCCGAGAAGGTCACCGACGTCTCGGGCCGGGGCGTGGGCATGGACGCCGTGGCCAACGCCGTGCGCACCACCCTCGGCGGCGACATCAAGATCGAGAACCTGCCCGGCGGCGGCTCGGCCTTCACCCTGTCCATCCCGCTGTCGCGCTCGGTGAACGAGGGCATCGTGGACGCGCTGGTCTGCCGCGTGGGACCGGAGACCATCATCCTGCCCTCGCGCGACGTGCTCGAAATCTTCGCCCCGCACGAGGCGGACCTCGTGAGCCTGCCCGACGGCGGCGAGACCGTGAGCGTGCGCGGCCAGATCTACCATCTGCTGCGCCTGTGCCGCCACCTGGGCCTGGATGAGACCGACACGGACGTCACGCGCGGGCTCATCGTCACCGTGCGCATGGGCGAGGTCAGCGCGGCGCTTTTGGTGGACGAGGTGCTGCGCCAGCAGCAGGTGGTGGTCACGGGCTTCACCGTGCCCGTGCATGAGATCTTCGACCTGCCCATCCTGGGCTTCGGCATGATGGGCGAGAGCGACGCCATGGTGCTGGACATCGAGAAGCTGCTGGGCAGCCTCTCGGCCCAGCCGGACGCCTGATCCGTCTGCTGTGCCCCGCTTTATCTGCCCGCTCTATCTGCCCGCTCTATCTGCCCCGCCTGACCTGGCCCCGGCTTGACACCCCTGCCCGGCCAGACTAACACTCCCTTTGTTCGGTGCCCGCAAGGGCGAAGAGGGAATCCCGTGGAATTCGGGAGCGGACCCGCCGCCGTGAGCCCCGCAAATAGTCGGCCCCCAAGCGCGCCACTGGGAGAAATCCTGGGAAGGCCGGGGCCGATGGGGTGAGTCGGAAGACCTGCCGGACGTTTGTGATTGCTTCTCGTCGGTAACGAGGGCTTTGTCCGACGGGACATATCGGGGACGAATACGGGCATCCCTTTCCGCGAATCCGCGCGGGAAGGGATTTTTTGTCGTCCCCGCACCAGCCCCTCCATATTTGGGGGTCCAACATGCGTTTCTCTGCTTCCGCTTCCGCCCTGCGCCTCCTCCTGCCGGCCTGCCTCGCGCTCGCCCTGGCCCTGTCCCTTGCCCTGCCGAATACGGCCCAGGCCGGACACAAGGCCAAGGCCCCGGACAAAAAGGCCGTCCTGGTCGTGGTCTTTGGCACCACCGATGCCGGAGGCGCAAAGGCCTACGACAGCCTCAAGGCCGCCGCCGAAAAGGCCTTCCCGGACCTGCCCGTGCGCCTGGCCTACACCTCGGCCCACGCGCGCAACACCGCCCGCGAGACCAGCGGCGCGGACCTGCCCTCCCCGGCCCAGGCCTTGGCGCGCATGGCCGACGAGGGCGTGACCCACGTTGCGGTGCAGTCCATGCACGTCATGCCCGGCTACGAATTCCACGACCTCGTGGCCGCCGCCAAGGCCCTGGAGGGCCTGCCCAAGGGGCTGCGGAAGGTGACCCTCGGCCTGCCGCTGTTGTCCGGCGAGGACGACCTCAAGCTGGCTGCCGAGGCCCTGGTCAAGAGCGCACGGTCCTCCGGCTCCACGGGCGGCAGGAAATCCGAGGCCCTGGTGTTTGTGGGCCACGGCACGAACCACCCTGCCAGCATGGCCTACCCGGCCCTGCAATACTCCCTCTGGCGCCAGGACCGGCTGGCCCTGGTGGGCGTCATCGACGGCGCGCCCTCCCTGGACGATGTGCTGGCCGAACTGAAGTCCCGCCGCCCTGCCTCGTCCATGCCGCTGTCCGTCCGGCTCATCCCGCTCCTGTCCGTGGCCGGCGACCACGCCAAGAACGACATCGGCGGCAGCGGGAAGGACTCCTGGCTTGAGCGCATCCGCGCGGCGGGCTACCCCTGCACGGCGGATCTGCGCGGCCTCGTCGAGCGGCCCGAGCTTGTGGCCCTGTGGCTTGAGCATCTGCGCAAGGCCGTACAGGAGTTGGACGCAAAGGAACTGGGCGACTAGCATGACCACCAAGGCCGGGCAGAGCCGCGCGCCAGGGCGCGTTGTGAGGGCCAGCGCCCTCTGGCCCCAGGGCCTGTGGATCGCCGCCATCGGCGCGGTTTCCCTGGCCTCGGCGGTCATGGCCTGCGGCCTGGGCAGCTTTCCCAGCCCGCCCGCCGAGACCCTGCGCGCCCTGCTTCAGGCCGTGGGGCTTGGAGCCGGGCAGCCCGTGGACCCGGCGCTGTCCGTGGTCGTGGTGGACATCCGCCTGGCGCGGGTGACCCTGGCCTGGCTCACGGGCGCATCCCTGGCCACGGCTGGCTGCGTGTTCCAGGGCGTGCTCAGAAACCCCCTGGCCGACGCCTTCACCCTGGGCGTGTCCGGCGGCGCGGCCTTTGGCGCGTCCGTGGCCATCATCTTTGGACTGGGGTCCGGCCTAGCCGGAGGCGCGGTTGCCGACAGCTTGGGCGGCCTGGCTGGCGGCGCCGGAATCCTGCCCGTGTTCGCCCTGGCCGGGGCGCTGCTGGCCCTGGCCGCGGTGCTGGCCCTGGGCCGGGCCGGGTCCGGTTCAATGGGCGGCATGCGCCGGGAAACCCTGGTGCTGGCGGGCATCGTGGTCTCCACTTTTTTGTCCGCGCTCATCTCGCTCTTGAAGAGCCTGGACGAGGAGAGCGTGGCCAGCATCGTCTTCTGGATCATGGGCAGCTTCCAGGGGCGCGGCTTCGAGCATGTGCGCCTGGCGTGGCCCTACATGGCCGTGGGCCTGGGCCTGGTGCTCTGGCGCGCGCGGGAGCTGGACCTGCTGGCCCTGGGCGAGGGCCAGGCGCGGCTGCTCGGCCTGGACGCCGGGCGCTCGCGGCTGTGGCTGCTCATCGGCGCCAGCCTGCTCTCCGGCGCGGCCGTGGCCGTCAGCGGCGTCATCGGCTTTGTGGGGCTGGTGGTGCCGCACCTGCTGCGCCTGGTCATCGGCGCGGGGCACCGGACCCTGCTTCCGGCCTCGGCCCTGCTTGGCGGGCTTTTGCTGCTCTGGAGCGACGTGCTGGCGCGCAGCATCCTGCCCGGCGGCGCGGAGCTGCCCGTGGGCGTGGTCACGGCGCTCATCGGCGGGCC
>CAZXZF010000102.1:0-6703 GCA_964645095.1 uncultured Desulfocurvus sp.
TCCGCCCAGATGATGAACACCGGGTTCTGGGCGCGCAGGCGCAGGTCCCCGGCCAAACGGTCGGCGGTGGAGGCCTGGATCTGGGTGATGCCGAAGCTCCAGTTCTGGGCCTGGAAGTAGTCCTTCACGCGCATCAGCGTGTCCAGCAGGATGGCGTGCACCACCAGGCGTCCGCCGGGCTTGAGCCGCAGGCAGGCGTGGGCCAGGGCGCGGGTGTCCTGCCCCAGGCCGCCGCCGATGAACACGCGGTCCGGGTCCGGCAGGGCGGCCAGGCATTCGGGCATCTCGCCGGTGACGGTGTCCACCAGCCAGGCCCCGATGCGCCGCACGTTCTCGCGGATGGTGGCCGCGCGCCTGCTCTCGCGCTCCACGGCATAGACGCGCCCCTCGTGGGCCAGGTGCGAGGCCTCGATGGCCACGGAGCCGCAGCCCGCGCCCAGGTCCCAGACCACGGAGCCGGGCATGACCCCGAGCATGGCCAGGCCCACCGCCCGCGCCGCCTGCTTGGTGATGAGCCCCTTCTCGTGCAGGTAGAAGTGGTCCGGGATGCCCAGCATGAGCGGAATCTCCGGGGGCGCGGTGCGCTCCACCAGGACCAGGTTCAGGTCGGCGAAGGGCAGGTCCCAGGCCTCCTCCAGGCGCAGGCGGCGGGCGGTCTCGTTCTGCGCGCCGAGGTTCTCCAGCACGATGAGCTGGGCGTCCACCACGCCGCGCTCAAGCAGGGCCTGGGCGATGACCGCGGGCGAGTTCTCCTGGTCGGTGAACACGGCCAGGCGCTCGAACCGGGCCAGGGAGGCGAAGAGCGGGTTGAAGTCCTTGCGGCCGTGCAGGGAGACCACGCGCACCTCGTGCCAGGGCAGGCCCACGCGGGCCGCGGCCATCTGCAGGGTGCACAGGTTGGGGTGCACAAACACGCGCGCCGCGCCCAGGTGCTCGATGAGCCTTTTGCCCAGGCCGAAGAACAGCGGGTCGCCGTCGGCCAGCACCACCACGGCCTTGCCCGCGTCCAGGTCGCGCTCGATCTCCTCCAGGATGGGCATGAGCGGCCCGGCCACAGGGATGACCTTTTCCGGGCGGCAGGAGCGCGGCGCGGCGTCGAGCAGCCTGCGCCCGGCCACCAGCACCTGGGCGCGGATGAGGATGTCGTCCACGCCGGGCGGCGGCGAGAGCACGCCGGGCCTGAGGCCGATCACATGCACGGGGTTTTTACTCTTGGCGAACATGGGTCCCCTTTAACGCGAACCCGCGCCCGGGTGAAGGGGGGCAGCGGGGACAAAAATGGATTCCGGCACCGGGTCGGCAAACAGACAGGCCCCGGCCAGGTCAAAAACCACATAGCGCACGTGAACGCCCGGCCCGGCAAAGCCCTGGGCCGCCTTGCGCGCGCGTTCCACCAAAAGCTCCACAAAACGCTCCCCCGCCGCCCCGCCGCTGTCCCTTTCCTTGCCAGGGGCCAGGACCAGAGCCAGGGCCTGGGCCGCGGTGTTGGCCCGGGCCACTGCGGCCACAATGGCCGGGTCCGCCCCGGCCGCGCGCGCCCAGTCCGCCAGGAGCGCAAAGTCCAGCTCGGCCTGGCGGGCGTGGGTGCTTGCAAAACCCTGGGCCTGCTTCACCAGCTTGCCCGGAAACACGGCCCAGACCACCTCGGTGAAGCCGCGCGCGGAAGCCGCGCCAAGGGCGTGGGCAAAAAAATCCGCGGCCTGGATCAGGCAGACATCCGGCGCAAAGGGGTGGCGCTCCTGGAACAGGCGCTCGCTGCGGCGGCCCGTGGTCAGCACCACAGCGCCCTGCCCTGCGGCCCGGGCCACGTCCAGGGCGGCGTCGATGCACTTGGCCCAGGCCTCGTGGCTGTAGGGCCGCACGATGCCGCCCGTGCCCAGGATGGAGATGCCGCCCAGGATGCCCAGGCGCGGGTTCAGGGTGTGCCGGGCCATGGCCTCGCCGTCCGGGACCTCGATGACCACCAGCGCAATGCCTTTGAAGTCCTCCGGCAAAACTTCCAGGACAGCCAAACGTATTTGCGCCTCCGGGCCGGGGTTGATGGCCGCACTCCCCACGGCCACGGGCAGGCCGGGCAGGGTCACGCGGCCCACGCCCGCACCGCCGCCGATGAGCACGTGCGGGCCCACGCCGGAAAAGGCCGGGTCCAGCGTCACGTGGGCCTCGATGCGCGCGCCGTGCGTGGCGTCCGGGTCGTCGCCGCCGTCCTTGACCACCGTTGCGCGCACGCCCAGGTCCTCGTTGGAAACAGCGGCGATGGGGATGTGCAAACGGCCTGCATGCGGGGGCGGCAGGGGGATGTCCACGGTCTGCGGAACCTCGCCGGTGAGGGCGAAGAGCGTGGCCGCGCGCGCCGCTGCAGCGGCTGCCGAGCCCGTGGTGAACCCCTCGCGGAGGTGACCCTCGCGGAGGTGACCCTCGCGGAGGTGACCCTCGCGGAGGGAACCCTCGCGGAGGGAACCCTCGCGGAGGTGGCCCTCGCGCGGTGCAGTCTCGCGGCGGCTCATGCCAAGGGCCTCTGGGCCAGCGGCCTGGGGCCTTCGGTCACCCGCGCCCCGGCGGCCTGGGCGAGGTTGCGCAGCATGGCCGGGAAGAGCAGGCCGTGGGCCGGCCACATGGCCCACCAGTAGGCCAGGCCGAGCAACCCGCGCGGCTGGAAGGTGGTCAGCAGCAAAAGCTCCGTGCCGTTGCCCAGACCATCGGCCCCAGCTCCGGTCCGGGGCGCCAGGCGCAAATCCAAAGTGGCCCAGCCCGGCAGCTTCATCTCGGCCAGCAGGAGCAGGCGGCGCTCCGGCTCGGCCACCAGCACGCGCCAGAAGTCCACGGTGTCGCCCTCGGCCAGCTGCTCGGGGTTGCGGCGGCCCCGGCTGTGCCCCGGCCCGCCAAGGAGCTTGTCCACAAAGCCGCGCACGCGCCAGAGCAGGTTGCCCGCAAACCAGCCCGTGTCCCCGCCGATGCGCTGCACCGTGCCCCAGACCCGCTCCGGGGCGGCGTCCAGGGTGGCGGCGTAGTCGGCGCGGAACACGGTGCCCCCGGCAAAGCTCGCGTCCCCGGCACGGGTCCACTCCGCCGGGCAGGCCGCGGCCTGGCCCAGCTCCTGCGGCGCGCAGGGCGCTCCGGCATCGAAACAGCAGGTGGCCGCCCCGCCCTGGCGCGTCTCGGACAGGGCTTGGGCCATGGCCTCCTCGCAGCTCAGGAGCCTCTGCGGCACCAGATCCAGGATGCGCCGGTCGTGGCAGACGACCTCGTTTTTCAGGCCCGCGATGAGCGGGCGCACGAGGTGCGCGGGCACGGGCGTGATGAGGTTGACCCAGAAGGCCGAGAGCCCCGGCGTCAAGAGCGGCACCGGGATGATCAGCGGGGCGCGGATGCCCGCCGCCCGGGCGTAGCTGCGGAACAGCTCGCCGTAGGTGATGACGTCCGGGCCGCCGATGTCCAGGGTCAACCCGGTGGTGGCCGGGTTCTCCAGGCAACCGATGAGGTAGCCCAGCACGTTGCTCACCGCGATGGGCTGGCAGCGCGTGCGCACCCAGCGCGGGGTGAGCATCAGCGGCAGGCGCTCCACCAGGCTGCGGATGATCTCAAAGGAGGCGCTGCCCGAGCCCAGGATCACGGCCGCGCGCAGCACGGTTGCCGGAACCGCGCCCCCGGTGAAGATGCGCCCGACCTCGGAGCGCGAGCGCAGGTGCTCGGACAGCCCAGGCGCGTCATCCCCAAGCCCGCTCAGGTAGATGATGCGGCCCACCCCGGCCTCTTGCGCGGCCTGGGCCATGTTGGCGGCGGCCAGGCGGTCGGCCTTGGCGAAATTCCCGCCCGCGCCCATGGAATGCACCAGATAGAGGGCCGCAGAGCAGCCCTGCATGGCCGCTTTGAGGCTGGCCTTGTCCGTGACGTCAGCGGGCAGGATGCGCAAATTCTGGTGCGCGCCCCAGGGCCGGGCCGCCAGCTTGCGCGGGCTTCTGACCGCCGCATGGACCGTGTACCCGCGCGCGAGCAGCAGCGGCGCCAGCCGCCCGCCCACGTAGCCGGTGGCCCCGGCGACAAAGACCGCGTCCCGGGCCACGCCCTAGTCCTTTTCCTTGGGCACCCAGCCCAGGCGCTTCAGGCAGCCGGCCATGGCCGCCTCGCGGGCGTCGCCCTGGGGTTGGCTGCCGATCTTGTCCTCGCAGAACTTCGTGTCCTCCACAAAGAGCAGGTCCTCCTTGCGCGGATCGGCCTGCCTGGGGTGGTTCCAGGCCTTGGACTTGGGCAGGCAGCCGCCCAGGCCCAGGGCCAGCAGGGCCAGGAGGCAGAAGACAAGACAGAGACGGGCGGGGCGGGGCTTCAGGCGCATGGTTCCTCCGAAGATGGCACGACAGAAATATCCTGACAAAAGTTTACCGACACAAACACATCGTGCCGAAGCCTCAGGGCAGGGCGAGCTCCGCAGCCAAGGCCACCTGGGCAAAGACCGCGCCCAGGGCGGCCAGGTAGGCGGTCTGGACATCCGCCGCGGCAACCGTGCGGCCACCAAAGGCCAGCTCGCGGGTGGCGCAGGCGTCGGCGGCCAGGCGCACGGAAAAGCCCAGGTCAAAGGCCGCGCGCACGCTGGTGTCCACGCACATATGCGTCATCATGCCGCACACGGTCAACCGCGTGGCGGCGAGCCCGCGCAGGAGCTCCAGCAGGTCCGTGTCGCGGAAGGCGTTGGGGAAGTGCTTGAGCACGACGGCCTCGCCCGGCAGCGGGGCCATGCACGGGTGGATGTCCGCGCCCTCTGTGCCGGGCAGAAAGAAGGTCGAGCCGGGCCGGAGGTTCTCGTGGCGCACGTGGATGACGGGCAGCCCGGCCGCGCGGTACCGGGCCAGCACGCCTGCGGCCACCTGCCCGGCCTGCTCCGCGCCCGCAAGCTCCATGCGCCCGCCGGGAAAGTAGTCCTTCTGGATGTCGATGATGACAAGCACGTCAGACACGTTGGGCACAGTGGATACATCAGGCATGGCCTTGCTCCGCAAGCGAGAGTCGCGGCCTGTTCCGGCGCGCGCCTGCGCACCCTAGCAGAGATTCGCAAGGCCGCCAATCGCCCCTGCCGCTGGCCCCATTCCGCACTCAATTGATCTTGACATTCAATTTCAACTTAACCTATGAGTGCCCACCGGCGCTTGAATATCAAGCCGCACCGGGGGTCGTGCGCCAGCGGAACATGGGGTTCCGGGCTGCGCCGGACGGCAAACAGGGAGGGAAAACATGCTTCTTTTGACCAGCGGCGGCGCGCACAGCGAGAAATGTTCCGGGGCCGAGCCGGGCGGGTGTTCCGGAAACTGCGGCGGACTGGGCGCCTGCGCCATGAACACGGCGCACCAGCTGGCCGAGTCCCTGGGCCGGGCCGTGGACGCCCGCGACCGGCGGCTGTCGCGGCACTCGGAGCTGGTGGCCGAGATCTCCGGCCTGCTGGCCAGGGCGCACGGCCTCACGGCCCGGCAGTCGGAGCTGGTGCACATGGCCGGGCACATGCACGACATCGGCAAGATCGGCGTGCCCGACGCCGTGCTGCACAAGCCCGGCCCGCTCTGCCCCGAGGAATGGGCTCTCGTGCGCGAGCACCCGCGCCTGGGTGCGGAGATCCTCTGCCCGGTGCGCGTGTTCCGGGGGCCGCACAGCGTCTGCGAGATCGTCCTCTCGCACCACGAGCGCTTCGACGGCGGCGGCTACCCGCGCGGCCTGGCCGGGCGCGACATCCCGCTGGGAGCGCGGCTGGTGAGCGTGGCCGACGCCTTCTGCGCCATGACCGAGGACAGGCCGTATCGTCAGGGGATGAGCGCGGCGGATGCCGTGCGCGAGATCGAGGCCTCGGCCGGCACCATGTTCGACCCGTGCGTGGTCAAGGATTTCCTGCGCATCCGGCGCCTGCTGCCGGAGCTGATGGCGGGGGGAAGCGGCCTGACCTGCAGCCTGCCCTGAGGACATAACCCAACCGCAGGCCAGACATTGGTCCGTCATTGCGCCCCGGCCCCTGGCCGGGTATACGTCAGGACAGGGAAGGAACGTCAGGCGCGGTTGTCAGGCGAGAATGCGCCGGTACACGGAGCGCTCGTAAGCCTCGCAAAGGCGGCGCGCCAGGGGTTCGGCCAGTCCGGCCTGTTGCAGCCGGCAGTAGAGGTGCAGGGGGTTCAGGAGATGTTGCAGTTGGCAGCGCATGTAGTTCATTGATGTTCCCCTCCTTGCCGGGGATCGTCTGCTGCCCTTGAGGAAGCAAAAGCCATGCCCAGATTGAAAAGCACAGCAAATCCTGCGGGGCCGATTTCCGGGCCAATCTCCGGGCTGGACGCCGGGCGACGGGATTCCGCCGGGCCGGGCCGTGACGCCCACGCCCTGGCTGTCTCCCAGGCCTTTGGCGGCAACCGTTTGCCGCCCTGGAGCCTGGCCGCGCCCTCCTGCGTGCTGCCAGCGGATGTGGGCACAAATTGCGCGGCCCTGGCCCCCCACTTCCCGGAGCTCGGCCTGTGCTTCTTCGAGACCGGGGCCTGCCTGGCCTACACCGAAACCGACCTGCCCCAGGCCCTAAACGCCCTGCCGGTGCGCTGGCACCTGCACCTGCCCCTGGACCTGCCCTGGGACCAGGGGCCGCCTGCGGTGGCCCAGGCGGTTTTGGCCCTGGCGGAAAAGGTTGCAGGACTTGCGCCCTGGGCCTATGTTGTGCATCCGCCAGAGGATGCGGGGCAGT
>CAZXZF010000102.1:6803-8823 GCA_964645095.1 uncultured Desulfocurvus sp.
TGGAGAACATCCAGGGCCGCGACCTGGAGGTCCTGTGGCCCGTGGTGCGCGAACTGGGCCTGGGCGTCTGCCTGGACCTGGGGCACATGCTGGAGCGCGGCCAGGAGGGCCTTCTCGACCTGCCGGATTTGTGGGCGCACACGCGCATGCTGCATTTGAACGCCCCGGACCGGGCCAGGCCGGGCCGCCACGCATCGCTTTGCAGCCTGGACGCCGCCGGGCGGGCTATTTTGGGCCGCATGCTGACCGCCTTCGCCCCTGGCGGCACCGTGGTGCTGGAGCTGTTCAGCCCGCGCGAACTGTTCGATTCGCTGCGCTTCGTTTCCGGCTTCTGGGCTGGTTTGAACGGAGAGGAGGATACTGCGTGATCACCTTCGTCATCGGCGGCAACAAGTCCGGCAAGTCCGACTTCGCCATGGGCCTGCTGGAGCGCGAGCCCGGCCTGAAGCTGTTCCTGGCCACGGGCCAGGCCAAGGACATGAGCTTCCGCAAGCAGATCGCCCGGCACCGCGACCGCCGCGACCCGGCCCTGCCCGTGGTCGAGGTCGGCTGGGACTTGCCACGCGCCCTGCTGGAGGCTAAGAAGGGCCACGCTGCGGTGCTCGTGGACAGCCTGGACTTCTGGCTGTACCTGTGCATGCAGGAGCGGCACGAGGCCGACCTGACCCAGGCCCTGCTTGACATCCTGGCTGGCTGGAGCGGCCCGGAGCTCATCCTGGTGTCCTGCGAGATCGGGTTCGCGCCCCTGCCGGGCTCGAGCGAGGCCAGAACATTTCTCAAGAAGCTCGGCCGGTTGAACCAGGCCGTGGCGGCCCTGGCCCACGAGGCCTACCTCGTGGTGGCGGGCCTGCCCCTGGCGCTGAAAAAGGCGGAACATGGCCATCCCCAAGCTGATTGACGAGAAGATCCAGACCCTGCTCGCGCTCCTGCACAAGGACGAGCGCTGGCTCATCGCCATCAACGCCGACCCGGACTCCATGGGCGCGGCCCTTGCGCTCAAGGCCATCCTCTCGCGCAAGGTCCACGCCATCGGCATCGGCCATGTCAACGAGATCAACCGCCCGGACAACCTGGCCATGATCCGCTACCTGCGCGTGCCCACCCGGCGGCTCATCCCGAACCTCATCGCCCAGTACGACCGCTTCGCCCTGGTGGACTCCCAGCCGCACCACCACCCGGAACTGGTGAAGCTCGACTACTCCATCGTCATCGACCACCACCCCATCAGCGCGGACAAGGCCGTGCATGCGCCCCTGACCGACATCCGGCCCAAGTACGGCGCCACCTGCACCATGCTCACGGAATACCTGCAGCGCCTGAAGATCCGCCCGCCCAAGCTCTTGGCCTCGGCCCTGGTCTACGGCATCAAGGCCGACACCCAGAGCTTCCAGCGCAAGTTCATCGACGCGGACATCAACGCCTTCAAGTACCTCTCCAAATACGCCGACCACGCGCTCATCACGCGCATCGTGCGCAGCGAATACCACCTGGAGTGGATGCGCTACTTCTCGCGCGCGTTCTACAACCTGCGGCGCATCGGCTCCGGGCTCACCGCGCACCTGGGGAAAGTGCAGAGCCCGGACATCCTCGTGGTCGTGGCCGACTTCTTCATGCGCGTGCACTCCATCTCCTGGGACGCGGTCAGCGGCGTGTTCGGCGACACGCTGGTGGTCATCTTCCGGGGCGACGGCATCCGCAAGGACATGGGCAAGTTCGCGGCCTCGCACTTCGGCGACCTGGGCTCCGCCGGCGGCCACAAGGGCGCGGCCCGGGCCGAGGTGCCCATGGGCGCGCTGGACGGCAAGGACCCGGAGATGTTCGTCTTGAAAAAGCTCGCGCGCGGGAAAACCGCCAGCGTCCAGCGGATCTGACCGCCCATGTCGCTCAAGACCCGCCTGAACCTCGGCAACCAGGACCCGCTCTTCCTCGTCGACGGCACCAGCTTCCTCTACCGGGGCTTCTACGCCTTCCCGGACCTGAAGCGCTCCGACGGCATGCCCACGGGCGCCATCTACATCGT
>CAZXZF010000103.1:0-8814 GCA_964645095.1 uncultured Desulfocurvus sp.
ATTGCTGCGCGCTTTTCAGCGCAAAACTTCCGAAGCGAAACGGTCTATGGCCTGGTACACCTCTTCGTGCGCATTGAAGAACATATGATATCCTGATCTGCATGGCTCTTGAGGCTCAAAACTGCCTGTCTTGATCAGGACATATTCCGTGCGTTGGGTATTGTGTTTCTTCAATGCCTCAAACTCTTGCAGGGAATTGCGCGGGGTTGATTTCGGGCAGTCATCTTTTTCGTGGGCCAGGAACAGAACGGGCAGGTTTGTCTCGGAGCTGAATGTGGCGCCGTTTCTGCCCGAGCTGTAAATGATGCCGCTGATCAGGGCTTCCTTGTGCTTTTGTTGCAGGTATTTATAAAATTCCGTTACGCTGACGGCGCCATTGCTGTGCCCCATCAGCCAGACCGGTTGGTGGAATCTCTCTGCGTAAAATTGAACCACAGCTTCGATTCTCAAGAGGTGGTCGATTCTGGCTCTGGAGGTGGGGTAGGAAGTCCCTGGGTCCAGTATTGTTGGGCTATCGAAAATAACCACATTGAAGAGGCCCGAGGTCAAGCCGGGGTTGCTGAGAGGCTTGAGGGTTTTCCCATAGAAGCCGCCCAGATCCGCCTTGTCCGGTGTCAGCCCGAGGTGCCCGGCACCGCCAGGGATCATGATCAACGTGGCTTTTGCCGACGCCCCCGGCCACAAAAAGGTCTGCATCGGATCTGCAGCCGAGAGCGCCCCGTTTTCCAGGGACCCCACGGACAACACCTCTGCCTGGGCGGCGCAGGGCAGCAAGCAAAGACAAATGCCGATGATGAACAGAAGCATTCTGCTGGACATGTCCCACCCCCCAGGGTTCACCCGCCAAATCCGCCAAATTCGCCAAATTCGCCAAACTCGAAGGAACAGACGCCAAGCCCTGCCCCTTCGAACTTGCCCTGCTCCGACTCTTTCTACTTCCAGACCTGCATGAACCCCGTGCTGTCCCCGCCCTGGTCGATGTGCCGGATGAGCGCGCTGCCGAACACGGCGGCGTCCACCAGGCCGTCGAGGGCCTTGAGCTGGTCCGGGTGCTTGAGCCCGAAGCCCAGGGCCACGGGGATGTCGAACACGGCCTTGGCCGCGGCCAGGCCGGTGCGGATGGTCTCGGGCAGGCCGGCGTCAAAGGACGACTGCACGCCCGTGGTGCCCAGCACGGACACGAAGTACACGAAGCCCTTGCCTTCGCGGGCGTAGAGCGCCATGCGCCCGGGCGTGGTGTTCAGGCCCACCAGGGGAATGAGAACCAGGCCCTGCGGGTCGAAGGCCGCGCGGATGGGGCCGTATTCCTCAAAGGGCACGTCGGCCAGGATGATGCCGTGCACGCCGGCCGAGGACGCATCGCGGGCGAAGCGTTCCAGGCCGTATTGCAGCACCGGGTTCAGGTAGCCCATGAGCACCAGCCCGGCCTGGTAGCGGCCCTTGCGCGCGGCCAGCTCGCCGAGGATCCACGCGAGGTTCACGCCCGCGTCCAGGCACTTGAGCGAGGCGTGCTCGACCACGGGCCCGTCGGCCACGGGGTCGGAGAAGGGCATGCCGATCTCGATGATGTCGGCCCCGGCCGCGTCCAGCTGGTCGATCTCGGTCCAGAAGCGCGCCTTGTTGGGATAGCCTGCGGGCAAAAAGGGGATCAGGCCCAGGCGGCCCTTGGCCCGGGCGGCATTGATGCGTTTGGTCAGGATGTTGGTGCTCACGTGCGCCCCCTAGGCCTTTGTTGCGAGGTAGTCGCCCACGATGTCCAGGTCCTTGTCGCCCCGGCCGGACAGGCAGACCACGACGTTGCTGCCGGGCTTCATGTCGCGGGCCGTCTTGAGCACCCAGCCCAGGGCGTGGGAGGATTCGAGCGCGGGCATGATGCCCTCCTGGCGGCTCAGGGTCACAAAGGCGTCCAGCGCCACGTCGTCGGTGACGGACACGTATTGCGCCCGGCCCGAGGCCTGGTGGGCCGCGTGCTCCGGGCCCACGCCGGGATAGTCCAGCCCCGGCGCGATGGAGTGCGAGGGCAGAATCTGGCCCTCCGGGGTCTGGATGAGCTGGGTGTGCATGCCGTGCAGCACGCCGGGCGAGCCCTGCTTGGACAGGGGCGCGGAGTGCCAGTCGCCGGGCTTGCCGGAACCGGCGGCCTCCACGCCGATGAGCGCGACCTGGGCATCGGGCACGAACTCGTGGAAGGCGCCGATGGCGTTGCTGCCGCCGCCCACGCAGGCCACCACGTAGTCGGGCAGCGCGCCCGCCTGGTCGAGCATCTGGGCGCGGGCCTCGCGGCTGATGCAGGATTGCAACTCGCGCACGAGCAGCGGAAAGGGGTGCGGCCCGGCAGCGGTGCCGAAGCAGTAGTGGGTGGTCTCCTGCTCGGCGATCCAGGCGCGCAGGGCGGCGTTGATGGCGTCCTTCAGGGTTTTGGTTCCGGACTGCACGGGCACCACCGTGGCCCCGAAGAGCTTCATGCGGCGCACGTTGAGGCTCTGGCGCTCCACGTCCGTCGCGCCCATGTAGATGACGCACTCAAGCCCGAAGCGCGCGGCAGCCAGCGCCGTGGCCACGCCGTGCTGGCCTGCGCCGGTCTCGGCCAGGAGCCGCGTCTTGCCGAGCTTCTTGGTCAAGAGGGCCTGGCCGATGGTGTTGTTGACCTTGTGCGCGCCGCCGTGGGCCAGGTCCTCGCGCTTGAGCCAGAGCCGGATGCCCAGGTCCCGGGACAGGTTCGGGCAGAAGGTCAGGGCCGTGGGCCGGCCCACGAAGTGGGTCAGCTCGCTCTTGAGCTCGTCCTGGAACTCCCTGGAGGGCAGGATGCGGGCCATGGCCTCCTCCAGCTCCAAAAGCGGGGGCATGAGCAGCTCGGGCACGAACTGCCCGCCGAATGCGCCGAAATAGCCTTTCTTCACGGGGTCACCCCTTGCGTTTGGGCCGCGCGGGCCGCCTTGATTGCAGCGAAGGCCGCGCGCAGCAGTTGTTCGTCCTTGAGGCCGGGCGCGGCTTCCACGCCCGAGTTGAGGTCCAGGCCGTCCGGCCTGAACTGGGAAAGCAGGTCCGGGATGTTGTCCGGGCAAAGCCCCCCGGCCAGGAGCCAGGGCCGCGGGAACCTGGCCTGGGCCAAAATCTCTGCGCCCTTGCTCCCGCCCTCAGAGTCGATACGGGAACCGATGACCCGGCCATGCCCGCCGCCGCCCGGGCCCGCGTCCACGAGCATGAGCCCGCAGTAGGGCGCGTAGCGGTCCAGCTCGGCCTGAAAGGCTTCGAGGGACGATGCCTTTTCCGGCCAGAAGACCTTGATGATGCGCCCCGGCCCCATGCGCTCCGCCAGGACCGCGCAGAAGGACTCGGTCTGGCCGCCGTGGAGCTGCGCCAGGTCCAGCCGTCCGGCGGCCATGATGCCCAGCGCCTCCATGGGCTTCTGGTCCACGAACACGCCCACCTTGCGCACGCCGGGCAGCCCCAGGCGCGGGAAGTCGAGCCGCGCCGGGAATTCCGGCGTGGTGTTGCGCGGGCTGCCCGGATGGAAGATGAAGCCCAGCAGGTCCGCGCCAAGCTCGGCGCAGAGCAGGGCGTCCTGTTCGCGGGTCATGCCGCAGACCTTGACCAGCAATGCGTTCATGAGGTCGCGCTCTCTTTTTCGTGTCGGGTTTGGGCCACAGCGGTGAGCTTCTTCAGCGCTGCGCCGGGGTCGGGCGTGCTCATGAGCGAGGTGCCGATGAGCACGGCGTCAAAGCCCAGGTCGGCCATTTCCATCAATTGCTCCGGCGCGTCCAGGCCCGAGGCGCTGATCCACAGCTCCCCGGACTGCCTGCCCTGTCTTTTCAGCGGCGCCAGGCGGCGCGAGGTGCCGAGGTCCGTCACCAGCCTGTCCAGGTCGCGGTTGTTGACCTGGATGATTTTGGCCCCTGCCTCCCGCGCGATTGCCAGGTCGGCCTCGTCAAAGACCTCGCACACGGCCTCCAATTCATACTGGCGGCAGGCGTCGAGCATCTCCCGCACTTCCGCCGCGCCGCCCAGCATGCGCATGATGAGCAAAAGCGCCGAGGCCGGAGTGGCGGCGGTTTCCACCACCTGCAGCGGGTCCAGCAGGAAGTCCTTGCGCAGCATGGGCCTGCCCGCAAAGGCCATGTCCGAGAGGAAGCGCAGGTCGCCCTGGAAGTGCGGGCCTTCCGTGAGCACGGAGAAGCACGCGGCCCCGCCTGCGGCGTACATGCGGGCCACATCCGCCGGGGTCAGGTCCAGGTTGATGACCCCGCGCGAGGGCGAGGCGCGCTTGTACTCGGCGATGACCGCCGGGGCTCCGGCAGCATTCAGCGCGTCCGAAAACCCTGGGCGCAGCCCTTGCCAGGGCGTTGGCAACTGGCCGTCCTCGGCCAGCCTGCGCAGCCGGGCGATGCCAGCCTGCTGCGCGGCCCGGAAGCGGTCGAGCATGCTGCTCACTGGCGCTCCGTCCCGGCGAACCGGCGCGCCGCGCCGTCGGCCACGGCCTCGCGCGCCTCGCGCACGCAGTCGGCCAGGGCCCTGCCGCTGACGAGGTGCAGGGCCGCGCCCAGGTTCAGCGCGGTCATGTCCTGCAGGGCCGCGCCGGCCTTGCCCGTGAGCACGTCGCGGATGGCCGCCAGCGCCGCGGCCTTGTCGGCCACGCGCACCTCGTCCGGGTCGTGGGCCGGGATGCCGAACTCGCGCGGGTCCAGGGTGAACGGCGCGACCTTGCCCCGGTCCAGGGCGAAGCCCGTGGTCGGGCCAAAGGGCGTCAGCTCGTCGAAGCCGCCAGACCCTCCGGGGCCTCCCGCGCTGCCGTCGTCGCCGTAGCCGACGGTTCCGTGGATGACGAAGGCGGTCAGGTCCGGCGCGGTGAGGGCCAGGGTCTCGGCCATGAGTTTCAGCGCGCGCGCCTGGCCCACGCCCAGGAGCTGGTGCGAGGGCCGGGCCGGGTTCAGGAGCGGGCCCATGAGGTTGAACAGGGTGCGCACGCCGAGCTCCCGGCGCACGGGCGCGATGTGCGCAAAGGACGGGTGGTAGTTCGGCGCGAAGAGGAACACGAAGCCCTGGCGCGCCAGCTGGGCCGCCACCTCGTCCGGGCCGGTGTCGAGCCGGATGCCCAGGCCCTCCAGGGCGTCGGCGCTGCCGCTGGAGGAGGACACGGCGCGGTTGCCGTGCTTGACCACCCGGTGGCCCAGGGCCGCCAGGTACAGCGACACCGCCGTGGAGCAGTTGAAGCTGTTGGACAGGTCGCCGCCGGTGCCCACGATGTCCACGATGGGCCGGTCTGTGGGCAGGCCGGTGACCAGCCGGGCGCGCTCCAGGCCAGCCTGGGCTGCTGCGGCCAGCTCAAGGGGGGTCTCGCCCTTGGCCCGCAGGCCCATGAGCAGGGCTCCGGCCTGGGCCGGGGAGAGGTCGCCCTCGAAGAGTTCGCGGAAGGCGAAGGCCGCCTGCTCCGGGGTCAGGTCGCCGCCGTTGCCGAGGGTGTCCAGGATGTCGCGCATGGAGTGGCTCATCTCATCCTCCCGGCCTTAGGCGGCCTGTGTGCTGTGTTTGAGGAAGTTGGCCAGCAGCTTCGGCCCGTCCGGGGTCAGGATGGACTCCGGGTGGAACTGCACGCCGCTCCAGGGCCGGTCGGTGTAGCACATGCCCATGACCTCGCCCTCGGCGGTTCTGGCCGTCACGCGCAGCTTTTCCGGGGCCTCGTGGGCCAGCACCAGCAGCGAATGGTAGCGGCAGACCTCAAAGGGGTTGTCCAGGCCCTCGAAGACGTCCGTGCCGTCGTGCAGCACGGGCGAGGTCTTGCCGTGCATGATGCGCTCGGCCCGGACCACCGAGGCCCCGGCGAAGTGGCCCAGGGTCTGGTGGCCCAGGCACACGCCGAGGGTCGGCACGGCCAGGCCGGTCTTCTCCAGCAGGGCCAGGAACTTGAGGCAGTTGCCCGCGTTCTCCGGGCGGCTGGGGCCAGGCGACAGGCACACGCGGTCAAGGCCCGCCACAAAGCTTGCGTCGAGCAGTTCCGGGCGGTCGTTGCGCAGCACCACGGGGCTGGCCCCGAGCTGCTGGAAGGCCTGCACCAGATTGAAGGTGAAGGAGTCGAAGTTATCGATCAGCAAAAACATCGCCAACCCCCTTGGAGGACAGAATCTCGCGGATGATGCGGGCCTTGTTGTGGCATTCCTGCCATTCCTTTTCGGGCTCGGAGTCGTAGACCAGCCCGGCCCCGGCCTGCCAGGAGCACACGCCGCCGCGCATCCACATGCTGCGGATGGTGATGCCCGTGCCCAGGTGCACCGGGCCCTGGCCCAGGCCCAGCCAGCCCATGGCCCCGGCGTACGGGCCGCGGTCGATCTGCTCCATTTTGGCGATGGTCTCCATGGCCCAGATCTTGGGCGCGCCGGCCACGGTGCCCGCCGGGAAGGTGGCCTGGAGCACGTCAAAGGCGTCCAGGCCGGGGCGCAGGTCGGCCTCCACGTAGCTGGTCAGGTGCATGACGTGGGAGAAGCGCTCCACGCACATGAACTTGGCCACCTCCACGCTGCCGGGCTGAGCGATGCGGCCCAGGTCGTTGCGGCCCAGGTCCACCAGCATCACGTGCTCGGCGCGCTCCTTGGGGTCGGCCAAAAGCTCGCGCTCGAGCGCCATGTCCTGGGCCTCGGTCTCGCCGCGCGGGCGGGTCCCGGCGATGGGCCGCACTTCCAGCCTGCCCGCATCGCACTTGACCAGCATCTCCGGCGAGGAGCCGAGCAGGGTCTCGTCCTCGAAGCGCATGTAGAACATGAACGGCGAGGGGTTGGCCTGGCGCAGGCGGCGGTACACGCCAAAGGGCTGGCCCGCGAACGGCGTCTCGAAGCGCACCGAGAGCACCAGCTGGATGCCCTCGCCGTCGGTGATGAGCTCCTTGGCCCTCCGCACCCCGGCCATGAATTCTTCCTTGCCCGGCCGGAACGTGGGCTCCTTTGTCTCCAGGGCAAAGGACCCGGCGTCGCCCGGCTCGGCGAATTTGGGGCCGTCGCTCTCGTCCAGCGAGAGGTAGCAGCAGCGGTGGCGCAGGTGGTCGAAGAGCACCACCTGGCCCGGCAGCACCAGGCGCGTCTCGGCCTTGCCTGGCGGCAGGGCGGACGCAAGCTTCGGCTCCAGCATGCCGCCGATGCCGTAGCCCAGGTAGCCGTAAAGGGCGCGGGTGAGGGCGGGCAGGGGCTCGCGCTCGGCGGGCTGGTCGATCTCGATGGCCCGCAGGAGCGTGCGCACGCCCTGCATGTAGTCCAGGCCGTCCAGGACCTGCAGCGCTCTCAACCGCTCATCGCGGATATCAAGCTTGAGCTTGCCGTCCTTTTGCTCGGCCAGAAGCCGGAAGTCCCAGGCGATGAGGCTGTAGCGGCCAAGGCGGCCGTCGACCTCGGCGCTCTCGAGCAGGATGCCCGGGGCCGCGCCCACCAGGCCCAGGTACAGGCTGATGGGCGTCTGCACGTCGGCGGGCAGCCATTTCCCGTAATGCTTCAGGCGAATCTCCATTGCGTCCTCCATATCGTGAAAAAGCGGGCGTATCGTGAAAAAAAAGCCGCGACCCTGTGCGGGACGCGGCATGCACTTCGTCAAACTTCGCCCCTGGGCGAAAGCCGCGTCCCTATGCCTTGTCGCGCCACCACCAGGAGGCCCTGGCGGAGAGCAGGTCCAGATCACCCCCGGCGGCGATGTCCAGGTAGGCCGTGAAGTGGCGCACGGTCTCCTGCAGGAAGGGGTTGTCCTCGGCTATGAGCTGAAAGAGTTCGCGGTCCTGGGTGAGCATCTTGCGCGCGGCCTCGAGCCTGCGCTCAAAGGACGGGGTGAGGAACTTCTCGATGCCCGGCGTCTGGCGCGCTGCGGCCAGGTAGGCCACGGTGGTGATGAAGTTCAGGCCCTGCACGCATGCCATGGCCCGGTCGTGCTCCTCGGCGGTGCTGGCAAAGGGCGAAAACCCGGCCCGGGCGAAGAGCCTGGACACGGCCTTGGCCGCACTGCCGCCCCCGTCTCCGCCCCCGTCTCCGCCCTCCTCTCCGCCAAGGGTTTCACGCCCGGGGGTCACGGCCACGCGCGGCTCGAAGCCCTCGGGGATCACCGGGCCGAAGAGCGGATGCGTGCCGACCACAGGCCCCTTGTACGCGCCGAGCATCAGGGCCAGGGGGTGCACCTTCACGGAGCAGACATCGGCCAGGATGCTGCCCCCGTTTGCTGCGGGCTCCATGAACGGGGCCAGGCGTTCGGCCACGGCGCGCATGGCCGTCACCGGCACGGACAGGAGCACCAGTTCCGCCCCGGCCAGGGCCGTCTTGACGGCCTCGTCCGTGTAGGGCCGGTCGAGGGTGGCCACGGCGACGCCCGCCTTGTGGAAGGCGCGCACGAAGAGCGCCCCCATCTGGCCCCGCGCGCCCACGATGGCGACCCGCGTTATGTCCTGCCCAGGCTTCATGCCGGTTCCTGGGCCTTTGCCGCGCCCGCGAGCACGGCCTCGAAGCGCTCCCAGAATTCCGGGAAGCTCTTGGCCACGCAGCCGGGGTTGTCGAACTGCGCGTCGATGCCGCCGAGGGCGAAGAGCGCCGGACCCATGACCATGCGGTGGTCCCCGCGCGATTCAAAAAGGATGCGCTTCCCGGCGGGCAGGGGGGCCGGGGTGATGGTCAGGGTGTCCCCGGTCATGGCAGCAAGGCAGCCGGTCTTGGCGATCTCCACGGCCAGGGTCTCCAGGCGGTCGCATTCCTTGATGCGCAGGTGGGCCACGTTGCGGATGACGGTCTGGCCCTGGGCGAAGCAGGCGGCCACGGCCACGGTGGGCACCAGGTCCGGGCAGGCGCCCATGTCCAC
>CAZXZF010000104.1:0-8809 GCA_964645095.1 uncultured Desulfocurvus sp.
TGTTGATGAAATTTTCCTCGTCGTCGACCAGCAGCAGCTTGATCTTCTTGCTCACGGTGCACTCCTTGTTTCCGCGCCAGCGCGGTTCAGGGAACCGGGACGGGGCGTCATGGGCTGACGGTCCCGGCCCCCCGGTGTTTGGCTCTCCGGCTAGGCTTCGGCCAGTCCGTAGGCCACGCGCACTCCCGAGAGTCCGACGGAATCCAGGAATCCGCAGACCTTGGGCGTGGGCATGAGCCGTACGGGGCGCATTCCCAGCAATTCGCGGGCCTCGGCCGCGCAGCCAGCCTCGGCAAAGGCGACGGCGGCGAACACGTCCGAAACGGACACCGTCATCTCCTTCACTCCAGCCATCCGCATGGCCTCCTGCCTCTCCCCGGCGTCGGCAAAAGCCAGCGCCGCGAAGGTGTCCTCAAGTGTTTTGAGCATCCCGAGCATAGTGACCTCCTTGGTGTCCGCAGGGGGCGTGCACTCCGCCTGCGGAACATGGTGATTCAAGCTGCTACTCCGGATGCTACTCCTCTTTCCCTAAAAATCAATCCCCTGCGCCGGGCCTCAGGCCGCGGGCCGGGGCAGGGCCAGCACCACGCCCATGTTCGCCGGACCGGCGGAGAGGCCGATGCCCAGGGCCTTGGCCAGGGCGGCAAGCTCGCTCCAGGCCGGGGCGGCGCGCAAGGCCTCGAAGCCCGGGGAGTCCAGGCGCACCACGCCAAGCCCGCCCTGCTCCTCGACGGAGAGCATGAGCTGCGTGCCCATGGGCAGCACGTCCAGCGCCGCCTCCAGGGCCGCGCCCACGGCGCCCATGACCTCCACGGCGCGCAGCGACGTGCGCAGCCCGGAGCGGCCGGGCGCCAGCACCAGGGTGGTCTTGCGCCGGGCGGCGTGCCTGCGCGAGAGCCCCACCAGGGCGCGCACGGCCTCGTTGACATCGGCCCCGGCGGGGCTTTTCTCGGGCGCGTGGGCGCAGAAATTGAGCTGCTCGGTCAAGATCATGCCGCGCTCCACCTGCTCGGCCAGCACGCCAAGCCCCCTCTTGAAGCGCTCGGCATGGGCGAAGCCCTTGCTGTCCATGGCCAGCAGGTCGTCCATGAGCCCGGAGGACTCGCGGATGGTGGCCAGGATGTTCTGCAACTCGTGGGTGGCCGAGGCCGTCATCCGGCCCATGAACAGTGCGTCGCGCATGATGCTGCCCTCCTCCTACCCGTCGCTCTTGTCCGGCAGGGTGGCGGCCTTCTTGGCGTAGTCGATGGCCGATTCCATCTTCTCGATGAGCGTGTCGATGTTCAGCGGCTTCATCATGTAGTCGTAGGCCCCCAGGCGCATGCCCTCGATGCCGTCGCGCGTGCTGCCGTGGCCGGTCAAGAGCAGCACCTGCACCAGCGGATTGGTGCGCTTGACGCGCTCCAGCACTTCCAGGCCCTTGATGCCGGGCATGAGCACGTCGAGCACGACCACGTGGGGCTCCTCGGCGGCGATGGCTTCCAGGGCGCCCTCGCCGTCAAAGGCCACGCGGGCCGGAATGCCGCGCAGCTCCAGGCGTTCGGCCAGGGTGGTGATGAACTCGCGCTCATCGTCCACGAGCAGGATCTTCCAGTCTTTCGCGTTCATGCCAGTGCCTCCCGCTGCCCCTTGGGCAGGGTGATGATGAGCGTGGTGCCCACGCCTTGCTCGCTCTCGACGGCGATGTCGCCGCCCAGGCGCTTGATGATGCCATAGGTGATGGACAGGCCAAGCCCGGTGCCCTTGCCCTTCTTGGTGGTGAAGAAGGGCTCGAAGATGTGCTTCAGGGTCTCGTCGGACATGCCGCAGCCGTTGTCGCGCACGAGGATCTCCACATTGTCGCCGACCTCGCGGGCCATGGCCACGATGCGTCCGCCGTCGGCCACGGCGGCCAGGGCGTTGTTGAACAGGTTCAGGAAGACCTGCTGGAGCTGGCTGCGGTCGGAGTTGATGCGCGGCAGCTCGGGGTCGATCTCCAGGCGCACGTCGACCTTGCGGTGCATGGCCTCGTTGGAGAGGAACCCGGCGGTCTCCTTGATGATCTCGCCGACGTCCAGGTCCTCGATGCTCACGTCCATGCGCCGGGCAAAGCCGAGCATGCGGTGGGTGATGCCCCGGCAGCGCTCCACGGCGCGCAGGATGCTCTCCACCTGGGCGTCGAGCTTGGTCTTGGCCGGGAAGTCGGCCTCCCGGTCCATGATGTCCTTCATGAGCCCGGCCTTCTCGTTGATGATGGCCAGGGGGTTGTTGATCTCGTGGGCCACGCCCGCGGCCAGCCGCCCGATGCTGGAGAGCTTCTGGGAGTGCTCCACCTGCCTGAGCGCCATCTCGCGGCGCTCCTCGGACTCCTTCATGCGCCCGATGAGCACGTCGGTGACGCGGTAGGCGGCCAAGAACACGGCCACCACGCCCAGGACGAAGATGAACAGGAGGTCGCCGCGCACGGTGTACCAGCTCTTGAGCACCGAGCCGCGCGGCTTCACGGCCATGAGCACGAAGTCGGCGTCGGGGAAGTAGGCGTAGGACATGTAGACGTCACGCCCCAGCGGATCGACCATGGTCAGCACCGCCGGTTCGTAGGTCTGCGGCGGCATGGAAAAGGTCATCTTTTCCAGCACCTTGCCGTAACCGTTGGAGCTGGTCTGCATGATCCCCTGGCCGTTGACCAGGAAGGCGTCGGCGTCCGGCTCCAGGCTCATGGAGGCGATGATGCGCTCGAACTGGTGGGTGTCCAGCGTGGCGCGCAGGATCCAGGTGCGGCCGTCCTCGGTCATGTGCTGCACGGCGATGATGACGTGGGGGAACTTGCGGAAGCCCATGAACACGTCGCTGACGTACTTGCCCTTGATCCGCACTTCCTGGAACCAGCGCTGCTCGGCGTAATTCTTGCCCTTGAGCGAGTAGGGGCCCACGTAGTTCACCTGGGTGCCGTTCTCGTCGATGAGCCCCAGGTCGACGAAGCCCTTGAACTCCTTCTTCATCACGCTGAAGATGCGTCCGAGCTTCTGCTCGTCGGCCAGCTCGGGATAGGTGTAGGCCGAGGCGATGAGGCTCACGGTGGAGGAGCGCTCGGTCAAAAACAGCTCAAAGGAGCTCTTGGCCTTGTTCACCAGCACGCGCAGCGGGTTCTGGATCTCTCTCGCCATGGTGCTCTGGTGCTCGTAGTAGTTGAGCACGCCCATGGCCAGGAGCGGGATCAGGGTGGCCGCCGCCATGAGCGCGAAGATCTTGCGGCGCAAGAGGGCGTAGCGCACCGGCGATTCGGCTTCGTCCACGTCGCTTTGCAGCCCGCGCAGCGGGTGCTTGATGATGTCGGCGAGCCTAATCATGGCCAAGCCTCGGGAAAAGGATGGCGCCGGGGGCGAGCTCCCCGCGCAGGTACAGGGCCAGGGCCTCTCCGGCCAGGCCGGCCACGCCGTCGATGACCTCCACCCTCTTCCAGCGCAGATAGTGGTAGTGCTCCTCCTCGATGCCGCCGGTGATGACTGCGGCCACCTCGCGGTCCAGGACCAGGTCGCAGAGGTCGTCGGCGCTGGAATGGGCCAGCACCAGGTCCTGCCTGCGCACCTCGTGGCCTGTGGCGTCCACCGTGACCAGCAGCACCTCGGAGCACAGGTCGAAGCGCGGGGCCACCTCGTCGCGGTACAGCGTCACCATGATTTTCTTGCCCATGACCGCCCCCCTACGCCTTTTTCCGGGCGGGCTTGGGCGCTCCGGCGGGTTTGCCCTGGGTTGCGGGCGGCCCGGCGGCGCCGCTCGGCGCGCAGGCCAGGGGGAAGCGCAGGGGCAAAGGCAGGTGCTCCGGCAGGACCAGCTCTCCGGGGCAGACCATCACCGCGTACTCGACCATGTTGCGCAGCTCGCGCACGTTGCCGGGGAAGTCGTAGGCCGAGAGCAGGGCCTGGGCCTCGCCTGAGAAGCCAAGGACCTGTTTGCGGAACTTGGCCGCAAAGAGCTTCAGGTAGTGCGCCAAGAGGAAGCCCACGTCCTCGCCGCGTTCGCGCAGGGGCGGCAGGTGCAGGCGCACGGCGTTCAGGCGGTGGAAAAGGTCCTCGCGCAGGAGCCCGGCCCGGACCATCTCCTCGGGGTTGCGGCCCGTGGCCGCCACCACGCGCACGTTCAGCTGCATGGGCCGGTCGCCGCCGGCGGGCAGCACGGCCTTCTCGTCCAGAAGCCGCAGCAGGCGGGCCTGCTGGGTCAGCGGCATGTCGGCGATCTCGGAAAGATAGAGCGTGCCGTTCTGGGCCAGCTGGAACTTGCCCGGCCTGGGCACGCCGCCCGGGCCTTCGGACTGGCCGAAGAGCTCGGCGTCGAGCAGGGCCTCGGGCATGGGCGTGGCGTTCACGCGCACGAAGCTCTCGCGCGCCCTGGGGCTGGCGCGGTGCAGGGCCTCGGCCAGGAGGTCCTTGCCCGTGCCGGACTCGCCCGTGAGCAGCACCGGGGAGTCGCTCTGGGCCACGGCGGGCAGGATGCGCAGCAAATGCTCCATGACCGCGCAGCGGCCCACCATCTGCCCGGGACTGGCGCTGACCGACAGCCTCGTCTCCATGTCCTTGAGGGCCGAGAGGTCCTCCAGCACGTCCAGGGTGCACAGAAAATTGCCCGCGCGGTCCAGGATGGGCAGGCTGGTCAGGCGCACGGGGATCTTGCGGCGGTGCCGGTTGATGAGCGTGCCCTCGCGGGATTCGCTGCAGGCGCCCTGGGCGCAGTCCCCGCCCTGGGGCAGGCACGGGCAGCCGTGCAGGCAGAAGCTGCCGCGCAGCACGTGGCGGCAGAAAACGCCCGCCACGTCTGCGGTCGAAAAGCCGGTGAGGCTCTCCAGGGCGCGGTTCAGGAACAGGGTGCGCCGCTCCGCATCCAGAACGGCCACCCCGAAGGGCAGCGCGCTCAGGATGCGCGGCAGGTCAGCCCGGTCCAGTCCGCTTAGGTTCACAAGTGTGCTCTGGTCCAACGCGCGTCCTCCCTGGGGAAACGTTCTGCCTGCGCCTGGCCTCCCCCGGTGGATGAGGGGAAGTCTAGTGCGCGCCCCCGCCAACGATGCCGGAAGCGGCGAACAGGAGCACAAGGATCTCGGCCAGGGCCAGCCCGGCGAAGACGAACTCCTTGCGCTTCAGGAACACCGGAATGAGCGGAATGTAGCAGACAATGGTCATGCCCGCCAGGAGTACGATGCCCAGGAAGTTGAGGAAGTCGCCCTTGAGGATGAGCACGGACCAGCCCCAGCCTGTGGGCACGCGGCCAAGCTCCAGGTAGGTCCCGACGGGCTGTGACCAGAGCAGGGGCACCTTCTCCAGCGGAACGTGCGGGGTGATGACGCCGAAGACGTACAAGAGATAGGTCACGGCCATGAGGGCCAGCCCGCCCCAGCATCCGTAGAACAGCATGTTGGCGTAGGTGACCTGCTCTGGGGTGGCCTTTCCGGTATGAATGATCTCGCTCATAATATCCTCCGAAATATGCGTGCAGTGTGCCGCGGATTAGATGCCCAGGCCCTTCAGGAGCGCCTTGCCGCCCGCGAAGAGCAGCACGCCGATGACCATGTAGCGGATGAACGTGGGCTTGGCCTTGGCCAGGAGCCGCACGCCGACAAAGGAGCCCAGCATGAGGCCGATGATGCTCGGAATGGCCATGAGCGGGATGACGCAGCCCTTGTTCAGGTAGACCCAGGCGGCGGAGGTGTCGGTGATGGACAAGAGGAACTTGCTGGTGCCGACAGCCACCTTGAGCGGCGCGCCCATCATCAGGTTCAGCACCGGGACGTTGGCCCAGCCGGCGCCCAGGCCGAACATGCCGGCCATGACGCCGATGATGATGAACATGAGCAGGCCCGGCAGGGTGCGGTGGGTCTTCCACTGCACCAGCTCGCCGGTGGCCGGGTCGTTGTACGCGCCGTTCATGCCCAGGGCGATGCCCAGGGCGTCGGCCTTGGTCACCACGGGATGCGCCGAGTTCTTGGAGCACAAGAGCAGGATGGCGATGCCCATGATGGTGATGCCGAGAAAGAGCTGTACGACCTGGGTGGGCAGGGCCATGCCCAGAAACGCGCCCACGATGGCGCAGCTCGAGGCGATGAGCGCCACGGGCAGGGCCAGGCGCAAGGAGGCGAAGTTGCGCTTGAGCAGGCCTGGTCCGGCGGCCAGCGCGCCAGCAAGCGCCACCATCAGGCCCGCTCCGCGCACGAAGTCGAGGTGGAAGGGGAAAAATCCGCTGACCAGCGGCACGTAGAGCACGCCGCCGCCAACGCCAGCCAGCACGGCGATGATGCCGAGCACAAAGCAGAAGAAGAGCAGCACCAGCGGCCAGACCCACCAGGCCACGCCGGTTTCCGCGCCGAGCTGCGCGCCGGCCTTGACCATGTCAGAGCCGACCTGGGCCACGGCTTCCGTGCCCGCGTTGGAGGCCCAGGCCAAGGCCGCGAAAAGCAGCACACCCATCAAGGCAATACAGGCGGAGCCCGCCAGCACATGTTTCCGATTCATCGTCATTCCCGCTCCCTTGATCGTCGTTGGATTTGCACTGCGCCCTTGCACGCTCCGGAACCGGCCCGGCGCACGGACACACCTCTTATCCAATATCCGTGCCGAATGATAACATACTGTAATTGCATGCTTTATATAAGCAGCGGCGCAGGTGGTGCGGCAAGAACTTGCCGCAAAAGCGGCAAGGAACTGCCTCTGGCGGCACGTTTTCGCCTCAAGGACCTTGACGGGCAATATGTTGCCGTTTACTGCTGGTGCTGCGGCTGCGGACCGGGCGAAACCGCCACAGGATTGGACGAGGAGAGGCCATGGGCGTGGACCCGACAACATACGGCGGCAAATTCTTGCCGCCAGGCGTGGACAGCGATCCCGAGGCGCGCTCGGCCATGCACGAGGCCGGGCTGCTCTTCCGCTCCGAGGCCATGCGCGCCCTGTACCACGTGGCCATCCAGGTGGCCGGGTCCGACGCCCCGGTGCTGCTCACGGGCGAGTCCGGCACGGGCAAGGAGCTCTTCGCGCGGCTCTTGCACACCCTGAGCAACCGCAGCGGGCGGCCCTTCGTTCCCGTGAACTGCGGCGTGCTCACGGGCGAGCTCTTTGCCGACAAGTTCTTCGGCCACGAGCCAGGGGCCTTCACCGGCGCGCTCAGGCTGCAGAAGGGCAGCTTCGAGCTGGCCCAGGACGGCACCCTGTTTCTGGACGAGGTGGGCGACATCCCCCTGTCCAACCAGGTGGATTTTCTGCGCGTGCTGGAGGAGCGCACCTTCAAGCGCCTGGGCGGGGAAAAGGACCAGGGCTTCCGCGCGCGCATCGTGGCCGCCACCAACCGCCTGCTGCCGGAGATGGTCCGGGGCGGGCGCTTCCGCGCCGACCTCTTCTACCGCCTGAACGTCATCCCCATCTCCCTGCCCTCCCTGCGCGAACGCCCGGAGGACATCGCGCCCCTGGCCGAGTACTTCCTCTGGCTCTTCGGCGGGCAGTACCACCGGCCCAGCCTGTCCCTGGCCCCGGAGACCATGGCCCTGCTCCTGCGCCACTCCTGGCCGGGCAACGTGCGCGAGCTGAAAAACCTCATCGAGCGCGCCGTGCTGCTGCACAAGGGCGAGGGCCTGGTCAAGCCCGAGGACCTGCCGCTGGAGATGCGCCTGGGCATCGGCATGGACACCGTGTGCCCCCAGGGCGACGACAGCGCCCTGGGCCTGAACCTGGACCTGGTGGTGCGCGAGGCCGAGATCAGGGCCATCCAGCGCGCCTACAAGGCCGCCAGCGGCAGCAAGCAGCGCACCGCGGAGCTGCTCGGCATCAGCCCGCGCACCCTGCGGCACAAACTGGCCCAGTACAAGATGAAGCTCTGATTTTCGGCCTGCCCTGGCCTGCCCCGGCCTGCGGCTGATTCTTGCCGCCTGCCCGTCTCTTCCCGCCTAGTCGTCGAAATCCAGCAGATCGCCCCGCACGATGGCCCCCTTGCCGAAGCGCCCGCGCACGGCGTCCAGGGCCTGGTCCAGGGCGGCCTTGGGCCTGGCGGGCGTGTCCGGCTCAAGCAGCGAGAGCTGCCTGGGCCGCTCCCCGAACTGCGACACGCCCACGCCGATGAGCCGCAGGTTCTGGCGCGGGCCCAGCTCCCCAAGCAGGGCCAGGGCCGTCTCGAAGATGCTCCGGGTGTCGTTCACCGGCTCGCTCAGCGTGCGCGAGCGCGTGAGCTTGCGGAAATCGGCGAAGGTGGCCTTGAGGGTCACGGTGCGGCCGCGCACGCCCTGGGCGCGCAGGTCGGCGCCCACGCGCTCGCTTTGCAGCAGCAGCCAGCGCCGCAGCACCACGTGGTCGCGGGTGTCGCGTTCAAAGGTGTTCTCGGCGCTGGAGGACTTGGGCGGGGTAAAGGGCGTGACGGGCCGGTCATCAACGCCCTGGGCCAGCCCAAAAAGCCACAGGCCCCGCTCGCCGAGCTTCTGCCGCCAGAATTCCTGCGGCTGCCTGAGCACATCGCCCGCCAGGCGCACGCCCAGGCCGTTCAATATCTCCAGGGTGCGGCCGCCCACGCCGGGGATCTTCTGCACCGGCAGCAGGTCCAGAAACGCGCGCACCTCAGGGCTTCGGATGATGGTCTGGCCGTCGGGCTTGTTGTAGTCCGAGGCGATCTTGGCCAGGAAGCGCATGGGCGCGATGCCCACCGAGCAGGTCAGCCCCGTCTCCCGGAAGACCTCGGCGCGGATGAGAGCCGCCAGTTCCTCCGGCGGGCCGAACAGGCGCGTGAGGCCCGTGGCGTCGACATAGGCCTCGTCCACGCTGGCCTGCTCCACCAGGGGCGAGAAGCGCTGGAGCACGGCCATGAC
>CAZXZF010000105.1:0-8675 GCA_964645095.1 uncultured Desulfocurvus sp.
CGCCGAGCTGCGCGCGCGCATGAAGGCCTTCCGCAACGCCATGCCGCCTGGTCCGCCCCCCGGTCCGCCGCCCGGTCCGCCGCCTGGTCCGCCTCCGGGCGGAATGCCCTTTGGCCCGCCGCCCGGTCCGCCTCCACCCCAGCAGTAGCCAGTTCGCCCGCCAAGGCCCGGAGCGCCTGCGCGCCCAGCGTCTACGTTTGACCGCGCGGGCGCTTTGGCCTATTTACAGCCATTGCGGCTGGCACGCGCCTGGCCGCTCCACATTTGGCAACACCACCCAACGTGAAGGACACATGCGCATGAGCATCCCCGAGAATCCCTCGGCCCCGGCTTCGGCCTCCTCGACTTCTCCGGCCGAGACCTGCCAGCCGGCCCCCGTGAACTTCATCCGCGCCCGCGTGGCCGAGGACATCGCCAGCGGCAAGAACGCCGGGCGCGTCATGACCCGTTTCCCGCCGGAGCCCAACGGCTACCTGCACCTGGGCCACGCCAAGAGCATCTGCCTGAACTTCGGCCTGTCCAAGGAGTTCGGCGGGGTCACGAACCTGCGCTTCGACGACACCAATCCGGCCAAGGAAGAGACGGAGTACGTCGAGAGCATCATGCGCGACGTCAAGTGGCTGGGCTTTGACTGGGAGGACCGGCTCTACTACGCCTCGGACTATTTCGAGAAGCTTTACGCCTTTGCCGAGCAGCTCATCGAAAAGGGCAAGGCCTACATCGACAGCCTCTCGGCCGAGGAGATCCGCAAGCACCGCGGCACGCTCAAGGAGCCCGGCACGAACAGCCCCTTTCGTGACCGCTCGGTGGCGGAGAACCTGGACCTGTTCCGGCGCATGCGCGCGGGCGAGTTCCCGGACGGGGCGCACATCCTGCGCGCCAAGATCGACATGGCCTCGCCCAACGTGGTCCTGCGCGACCCGGCCATCTACCGCATCAAGCATGTGCACCACCATCGCACGGCAGACGCCTGGTGCATCTACCCCATGTACGACTTCGCGCACTGCCTGTCCGACTCCATTGAGGGCGTGACGCATTCCATCTGCACGCTGGAGTTCGAGAACAACAGGCCGCTCTACGACTGGATCCTGGACGAGCTCGGCGTGTTCCATCCGCAGCAGATCGAGTTTGCGCGTCTGAACATCACGAACACCGTGCTCAGCAAGCGCAAGCTCATCCAGCTGGTCACCGAGGGCATCACCACGGGCTGGGACGACCCGCGCATGCCGACGCTCTCGGGCATCCGCCGCCGGGGCTACACGCCTGCGGCCCTGCGCGACTTCTGCGAGCGCATCGGCGTTGCCAGATGCGACAACATGGTCGAGTTCGCCCTGCTTGAGCACTGCGTGCGCGAGGACCTGAACGCCAGCGCACCGCGCGCCATGGCCGTGCTGAACCCGCTCAAGGTGGTCATCGAGAATTATCCTGATGACCAGCCCGGCGGGAATATCGACGAGTTCGACTTCCCCTGGCACCCGGAAACGGACATGGGCTCGCGCAAGGTGCCTTTCTCCAAGGTCCTGTTCATTGAGCAGGACGACTTCCGCGAGGTGCCGCCCAAGGGCTACCACCGGCTGTATCCCGGAGGCGAGGTGCGCCTGCGCTATGCCTATTACATCACCTGCACGGATGTGCTGAAGGACGACTCCGGCAACGTCGTCGAGCTGCGCTGCACCTATGACCCTGAGAGCAGGGGCGGCAGCAGCCCGGACGGCCGCAAGGTCAAGGGCACGCTGCACTGGGTCAGCGCGGCCCACGCGCTGGACGCCGAGGTGCGCCTGTATGATCAGCTGTTCACCAAGCCGAACCCCGGCGCCGAGGAAGACTTCACCGCCTGCATCAACCCGGACTCATTGAAGGTTGTGCGCGGCAAGCTGGAGCCGGCCCTGGCCAAGGTCGAGCCCGGCTGGCACTGCCAGTTCGAGCGCCTGGGCTACTTCTGCGCCGACGAGAAGGACACGAGGCCGGGTGCTCCGGTGTTCAACCGCACGGCCACCCTGCGCGACACCTGGGGCAAGATCGAGAAGAAGCAGGGCGGCCGCTAGGCCCTGCCGTCCAACGGCATTGAGGCCACGTCCGGGCAACCGGGCGCGGTTTTTTTGCGCCTTATGTTGACATGGGGACAAGAACTCTGTTAGTTGTACACGCAAGCGAGGTCTGTATGTCTGAAACCTGTGAGCTCCTGCACCATTGCCTGTACTTTACGGCCAACAGCCTTGCGCGCAGCATCACGCGCCTGGCCGAGGAGGCTTTCAAGCCCACAGGCCTGTCGCCCTCGCACGCCTTTGTGCTCATGACCGCAGCCTCCAGCCCGGGCATCGGGCCGGGTGAGCTGGCGGCCCAGCTGGCCCTGGCCCCGTCCACGGTGACGCGCTTTGTCGACGCCCTGGTGGCCAAGGGCCTGCTCACGCGCACGGCCGAGGGCAGGGCGGCGCGCCTGGCCGCGACACCGGCCGGCCTGGCGCTGCTCAAGGGCGTGGAGAAGTCCTGGAAGCGCCTGCACACGGCCTACAGCGGCATCCTCGGCCCGGAGGGTGACCGCCTGGCCGCGGACATCCATGCCGCCTGCCGCAAACTGGAGGGTGAAGAGGAGTAGGCTTTGTGCTTATTCTATTATTTCAGTCTGTAAATGATTGATTGCTTGTACACACAATTTTAAGCGGAGGGCTTATGAAGCGCAATCTTGGACCTGTGAACGCGTTGTACCCGTCCTTGACCACCATCGTCGGGGCCGTGGTGGACGGCAGGCCGAATTTCCTGGCCGTGGCCCACGTGGGCATCATGAACCACGGCCAGCCGCAGTATTTGTCCTTTGGCATCAACAAGAATCACCACACGTCCAAGGGCATTCTGGAGCACCGCGAGTTCAGCGTGTGCATCCCCGGCCAGGACCTGGTGGCGGAGACGGACTACGTGGGGCTGGTTTCGGGCCGGAACACGGACAAGTCCCAGGTCTTCGAGCTGTTCCAGGGGGAGCTTGAGTTTGCCCCGCTCATCCAGGGCTGTCCGGTATGCATGGAGTGCCGTCTGGCGCGGGTGCTGGACTTTGAGACGCACGACGTGTTCATCGGCGAGATTGTGGCCACCCATGCCGACGAGGCCGTGCTGCACCCTGACGGCACCATCGACATCGCCCGCGTGCGGCCGCTCATGTTCGACATGGCGAGCACCAAGTACTGGAGCCTGGGCGCGGAGGTTGCACCCTGCTGGAACGTGGGCAAGCAGCTGAAGGCCACCCGGCGGGGCCAGGCGTCGGGCGCGTAGCGGAAGTCTCAGGCGCTCCAGAGCTGGCGCTGGTCCCAGCCGAAGCTGCCGGGCCGCAGAGGCTGGCCCAGGCCCGCGAACAGGGCGGCCACGTCGCGCGGGGACGGAACGACGCCCGGCTCAAAGGCCGCAGCCCAGGGATCGCCGCGCAGCAGTGCCAGGGCCCAGCGGCAGACGTCGGGCTCAAAGGCCCCGGGCGTATGCACCACCAGCAGCGCCTTGGCCCGGCCGTCCTGCACGGGCGACAGTCTGCGCAGCGGCGGGCAGGAGGCCAGGAGTCCGGAGGCCTGCGCCAGCCGGCCGCCCGCCAGGACGAGCCGGAGCCAGAAATCCCACAGGCTGTAGTCCAGGGTCGGGTGCAGACCGCCCAGGATGTCCCAGGCCGTGCGCTGGATGAGCGCCACGGGGCCGACGGCGTTGCGCCGGATGAGCTGCTCGGGCCGGAAGACCGGGCGGCGCGAGAAGGGCTTGCTGTCCGCGCTGCCCGCCGTATGTTCGCAGAAGACCGCCTGGGGGCTCTTCCTGCCGCGCAGGGCCGACAGGCAGCGGCCCATGAACTGCGGGTGCAGCCGTGCGCCCTCAGGGACCAGCGCCAGGTGCTCGGCGTCCCCGTCCGTGGCGGCCAGGTTCAGGGCCTGGGCCGGAGTCAGGCCGCGTGCGTCCAGCACCTCCACAACGGCGAAGTCCAGGGCGCTGTGCAGCAGCCTGGACTCAGGGCCCGTATGCAGGCCGGGGTCCGTGGCGGCCAGGACGATTTCCAGCCGCTTGGGGCCGATGTCCTGGCAGGCCAGGGAAACGAGGGTTCTGAAGATATCTGTTCCGGTTCCGCGAGAGCGGACCAGCACCCGAATGCGATTCGTTGCGCTCATGTGGCACCCCTTCCCTGGGATAGACTGGAGGCAGGCACGATCCGTGTGCCGCAATAAGCCTCATTCGCAGCTCTTATCGTCCGACTTTGGGGGAGACTTTAGGCCGCGCGTGAACTTCCTGGCTGGGCGGCAGGCCTTTCCCTGTCACGATCTTTGCAGTAATCTCTGCGGACAGGTGCGCCATGCAGCAAAAACGCAAGAAATCTGACGCCGCGACCGGCGTGCGATCGGAGCGGCCCCGGGCCGTGGCCGAGGCCGAAGCCGTGCGCAGGGACGGTGTGCCGGAGAACATGCCGGATAACATGTCGGACAACGTGCCGGAGAACATGTCTGCCGGGGCGCTTGCGGACCTGCGCCTGCTGGTGGGCGGCAAGACCTGGCACCTCTGGGGCCGCGACGGCATGGCGCGGGAGCAGGCCCTGGCCGCCTCTGCGCCGGAACGCTCCCTGCCGGTGCTCCTTGGGCCCAGCCTGGGCCGCTGCCTGGACCTGCTCGCGGCCACGGGCCGGCCCCTGGCCGTGGTGGACCGCGAGGCCGCAGTATGGGCCGTGACGGATGCCAGGGAAAGGCACCGCGCAGCTCCGAACGTGCTCTGGCTGGACCTGGATGATCCGGCTGCGGCGCTGGCCGAGCTGACGCGCTGGCAGGCCGGCCAGGGTGGCCTGCCCTTTGCGCCGCTCATGGCCCCGGCAGCCCGGCGCATCGACCCGGACTTCTACGCCCGCCTGGAGCAGGACCTCCTGGCCAGCGCCAAGGCCAATTTCTGGGACCAGGCCGCGTACCCGAAATTTCAGGGCACAAGCCCGCGGGTGCTCATCCTGGACCGCCCGTATTTCCTGCAAACCGAGATCAAGGACGCGCTCACGCGCCTGGGCATCGCCTGGACGGCCCTGCCCGTGGGCACGCAGGCGCGGGGCAGCACGCAGTTCATCGAGGCCCTGCTGCGGCGCGTGCTGGAGTTCAAGCCGGACTTCCTGCTCACGGTGAACCACTTCGGCCTGGACAGCGAGGGGCGGCTGGCCGAGCTGCTGGAGCGCTTGAACCTGCCCCTGGCCTCCTGGTTCGTGGACAATCCGCACCTCATCCTCTCGCGCCACGCCGGGCTGGCCCGCGCGGGCACGGTGATCTTCACCTGGGACGCGGACAACGTGCCAAGCCTGCAGGCCCAAGGCTATGCCAACGTCCACTACCTGCCGCTGGCAACCGACGCCACGCGCTTTCGACCCGGCCTGCCGCCCGGCCCGGACCACTGGCGCGCCGAGGTCTCCTTTGTGGGCGACTCCATGCAGCGCGCCGTGGCCGACAGCCTGGCCGCCTGCGCTGGTCCGCAGGCGCTCCTTGAGGATTTTGCCGCCCTGGCCGCAGAGTTCGGCTCGGCCAGCCAGCGCTCGGTGCAGGGCTTTCTGGAGGCCCGGCATCCGGAGCATGCCGCCGCGCTCCGCGCCTTGGGGCTTGCGGAGCGCCTGGCCTGCGAGTCGCTTTTGACCTGGGAGGCCACCCGCCAGTATCGCTCAAGCTGCGTGGCCGCCCTGGCCGGATTCGATGCCGTGGTGGCCGGGGACCCTGTGGGCTGGAGCGAGGTGTTTCAGGCCGAAAAAACGGTGCGCCTGCTCCCGCGCCTGGACTACTACCGCGACCTGCCCGCGTTTTACCCCTTGAGCGCGGTGAACCTGAACTGCACGAGCCGGCAGATGAAGGGCGCGGTGAACCAGCGCGTGTTCGACGTCCCGGCCTGCGGGGCCTTTGTGCTCACGGACGACCGCGCGCAGCTGGCCGGGCTCTTTGAGCCTGGCCGTGAGGTGCTGGTGTATGAGACGCCGGAGGACATTGCCGGGCTTGTGCAGCGCTCCCTGCAGGATGTCGCGGCCCGTGAGCGCATGGTCCAGGCGGCGCGGCGGCGCATCCTGGCCGAGCACACCTACGAGCACCGGTTGACGCGGCTTTTGGGCGTGATGCGCGCGAGTTTTGCCTAAGAGCGATTGAATCCACGCTGCGGCCTTGAGAATTGCAGCCGAATTTGCCATAGTCCACAAGACGGTGAGCAACCGCCACCAAGCCGGAGGGCAGAGTGTCCGACGAGCAGAAGATGCCAGAGACAGCAAACGCGCCGCCAGCAGCCCCGGAAGGGGCCGTGTTCCTATGCGCCTCCTGCGGGCACAGCCTGTCCGTGCCTGACGGACTCCTCGGGCGGCAGGCCAAGTGCCCCAAGTGCGGTCAGCTTGGCCTCGTAGACCGGCCCCACATACAGCAGCGCGAGCCGGACGTGAACGATGTCCGCCTGGATGACCTGGCCGCCGAGGACCCGTCCTCGGCTCTGCCCCGGCCTGCTGCGCCCGTCCTTTCCCCGGACTCCCTGGCCCTTGAGGCCGTCCAAAAGCCGGAGGGCACTCTTGACCATTTGCGCCAATTCTTTTCGGGCAACCCGGCCCTGAACCTGCTCGCCGGAGCCACGGGCGGGGTGCAAGAATGTCTGGTCTGCCTGACCCTGGCCCTGCTTGTCTTCTCCGTGCCGGGATTGAGCGGCGCATTCCCGCATGCCCTGTATCTGACTCTGTTCCCGGCGGTGCTCGGCTCGGTGCTTTTCGCCCTGCACGGGCGGCTGCCCGTGGCGGTGGGCGGCCCGGGCCCGGCGTCCACGCTGTGCGTGCTGCTCCTGGTGGCCGCCGTTGGAGCCGACCTTGAAGGCCACGCCTCGGCCCAGGTCATTGCAAGCACCATGCTTGCCGCCCTGGCCCTGGCCAGCGCGCTGACCGGTGTGGTCTGCGCCTTGTCCTCACGCTTTGGGCTTGCGCAGCGCGCCCGTTTCTTGCCCGTGGAGGTCTTTGGCGGCATGGTGGCGGGCTTCGGCCTGCTTCTGCTCAAGGCCTGGTTCCAGGTGCTGACTGTGGGCACACCTGCGCTGGCCAGGCTGTTCCAGCTGCCCTTGGCTGAAATGGGGCCGCTGCTCCTGGGCAACGTCCGCTCCTGGGGACCGCCGGTGGCCTTTGGCCTTGCGTATTTTCTGGTGCGCATAAGCATCAAGGGCATGATCTGGCCGCTTTTGCTCGCGCTGCTGGCCATCGCCGGCTGGAACGCTGCGGTTGTGCAGGGCGGTCCTGTCTTTGGCCCGTGGCTGGCGCATCTGCCCCATGTGCCGAATCTGCTCGACCAGAGTTGCCTTTTGTCCCTGTTCGATGCGCGCACCTTGACGCAGATTGATTGGTGGGCCTTGGGCTGGCGCAAGGAGTTTTTCGCCGCCGTGGCCGTGGTGGCCATCGGCCCGACCCCGGACCGCACGAACATTCTCGAAGCCGTGCTGGCCCGCGATGCCGACCCGGACGCGCAACTGCGCATGGTGGGCGGGGCGAGCATGCTCTCGGGATTGCTGGGCGGGCTTCCTGTCACCCTGTCCCTTTCGAGCAGCCTTGGGCTGCGCGCCCTGGGCGCCACCGGACCCGTGGCCGGGTTCACCCTGGGCCTTGTCTGCCTGGCCTTTGCCCTGCGTGGGCAGGCGGTGCTGACCCACATCCCCCTGTTCGTCCCCCTGGGCATCCTGCTGGCCACGGGCCTGGCCATGCCCGTGAGCTGGCTCCTGCGCGACAGCAAGAACCCGTTCACCCGCAAGGACGACCAGCGCACAGCCTGGTTCGCCTGTTTCTTGACCGTGGTCCTGGGGCCGGTGCTGGGCGTTTTCTCCTGCCTGGGCCTGGGACTGGCCGTGGCCCTGGCGCGGGCCGTGGACGGCGGCGGCGTCAAGCTCATGCAGTCTGGCGATGTGTTCCACAGCAACGTGGACCGCTCGCCAGCGGAGCGCAGCATCCTCCGCGAGTGCGGCGGCCAGATCCTCATTCTGCGTATGCAGGGCTTCCTGTTTCTGGGCACGCTCTACGGCCTGCTGCGGACCATCAGCCAGCGCATTGAGGGTGCCGGACCTGCGGGACTCCGGTTCGTGTTGCTGGACTTCGGCGCGGTGAGCGGCCTGGGGGCCTCGGCCCTGCATGGCTTCCGGCGGCTGGAGCATCTGGCCCGGGAACGCGGGATGCTGCTGTTTTTCACCAGCGTGCCCCTGGAGTTGGAGGAACATCTGGAGGCCCTGGGTTACAGCCTGAGCGACGAAGAAGGCCTGTGCCGGATTTATCTGAATCTGGACTATGCCTTGGAGTCCTGTGAGGACGTCATCCTGGCCGAGGCGGGTGGGCTGGAGCAGCGCCAGGCCACCCTGGAGCAGATGCTGGCGGCCACTTTCCCCGATCCACGGCTGGTGCCCACGCTCATGAAGTGCCTGGAGCGGATGGAGGTGCTGAAGAAGAAGCATGTCATCCGCCAGGGCGACGAGTCGGACTCCATGTACTTCCTTGAGTCCGGCAAGGTGCAGGTGGAACTGGCGCTGCCGGGCGGCAAGCTCCTGCGGCTGAAGAAGATGGGGCCGGGGACTGTGATCGGCGAGATGGGCCTGTTCACCAGCTCTCCGCGCTCGGCGTCGGTCATCGCCACGGAGCGCTGCGTGCTCTACCGGCTCTCGGTGGAGCGCTTCAAGCTCATCCAGGACAAGGCCCCGCAGCT